>PMHP01000098.1:93935-98449 GCA_003158195.1 Vulcanimicrobiota bacterium
GTCGCCATCGGCAGGCCCTCGAGCGGCGTGTAACCCATCGTGGTGTCGACGCTCGCACCGCCTCGAACCGCGCACAGCGACGACCCGCCGCCGAGATGCGCGGTTACGACGCGAGACCGCATGACGTCGAGCCCCGCGAGTGCACAACCCCGATGCGCCGCGTACTCGTGACTGAGGCCGTGATAGCCGAGGCGCCGCAGCCCGCTCTGCGTGAGTTCCCGCGGCAAAGCATAGGTGCTCGCGGCTGCCGTCATCGTCCGGTGAAACGCGCTGTCCGAGACGGCGAATTGCGGGACCGCCGGGCAGAGTCGAGCGAGGATCTCCACGGCGCGCAACGCCGGCGCGTCGTGCAGCGGCGCGTCGGCGCCGGCCGCTGCGATGCGATCGTCCGCGCTCGCGTCGAGCCGCAAGACCGCAGGCGCACCGTCCGGGAGCCGCACGAAACGGTGCGCGACCACGTCGGGCGGCTCGCGCGTCGCTTCGCGGAGCGCCGCTTCCGCGTCGTCCGGTTTCGGCGCGGAGGCATACGCGGGCGCCGGCGGGTCCGCAATCGCTCCGAGCGCCGGGCCGAGATCGTAGCGCTCGAGCTTCAGCGACGTCGAGCCGGCGTTGACCGTGAGGACGCGCATGGGCTGCGGTCAGCTCACCGCCGGCCACTTCCAGCTGCGAATCTCCGGTTTGTCGATACCGTTCTCGTGCGCGTAACGCACGCTCTCGATGATCGCGTCCTTCATGCGCTCCTTGAGATGCGCGCCGCGAGATTGCAACGCTGGGACCCGGTCGATCGTGTCGCTCACGAGCGTGTAGCGGTCGACTTGGTTGCGGATGGCGAGCTCGAGCGGCGTGTTGATGTTGCCTTGCTCGCGGTAGCCGTGAACGTGCATGTTCGCATGATTCGCTCGGCGGTAGGTGAGTTTGTGAATCAGCGATCCGTACCCGTGAAAATTAAAGATCACGGGACGATCCTGTGTGAACAAGCCGTCGAAATCGCGATCGGAGAGGCCGTGGGGGTGAATGCTGTCGGACTGCATCCGAAACAGGTCGACGACGTTGACGAAGCGGACGCGCAGTGCGGGGAAGGCGTCGCGCAAGATCGCGACGGCGGCGAGTGCCTCCATCGTCGGGATATCGCCGGCGCATGCAACGACGACGTCGGGCTCCGCGCCGTCGTCGTTGCTTGCCCAATCCCAGATCCCGATGCCCTTCGTGCAATGTTCGATCGCCGCGTCCATCTCGAGGTACTGCAGGTGGGATTGTTTGTCGGCGACGATCACGTTGACGTAGTCGGTGCTGCGCAGACAATGGTCGGCGACGCTGAGAAGGCAATTCGCATCGGGCGGGAGGTAAATTCTCGTGATCGCCGGGCTCTTGTTGGAGACGATGTCGAGAAAGCCCGGGTCCTGGTGCGAGAAGCCGTTGTGATCCTGGCGCCAGACGAGGGATGAGATCAGAATGTTGAGCGACGAGATCGGCGCACGCCAGGGAACGTCTTGCTTCGACTTTTCAAGCCACTTGGCGTGCTGATTGTACATCGAGTCGATGATGTGAACGAACGCTTCGTAGGTCGCGAAGAGACCGTGGCGCCCGGTCAGCAGATAGCCCTCGAGCCAGCCCTCGAGTGTCGTTTCGCTCAGCATCTCCATGACGCGTCCGTCCGTCGCTAGCTCGCCGCCGTCGGCGTCCTCGGGACGGTAGCCGGCGAGCCACGTCTTCTTGCTCGCTTCGTAGATCGCTTCGAGCCGGTTCGATGCCGTCTCGTCGGGACCGAAAACGCGAAAGCTCGTCATGTTGCGGCGCATCGCATCGCGCAGGAACGTGCCGAGCACGTAGGTCGGCGGCGCCTCGGACGCGCCGGGCTGCGTAACCGTCACCGCATACGAGCGAAAGTCGGGGAGGTCGAGCGGCTTGCGCAAGACGCCGCCGTTCGCGTGCGGATTTGCGCTCATTCGCCGCCGGCCCACGGGCGAGAGCGCGGCTAGCTCCGGGACGAGCGCACCCGCTTGGGTGAAAAGCTCCTCCGGTTTGTAACTGCGCAGCCAGCTTTCGACGAGTGCGAGGTGCGCCGGATTCGTTTTGGCATCCGGTATCGGCACCTGATGCGAACGCCACGAACCCTCGAGGCGGTGACCGTCGAGTTCTTTGGGATCGGTCCAACCCTTGGGCGTACGCAGCACGATCATCGGCCAGCGCGGGCGCGTTACGATCCCGGTGCGCCGCTGCTCCGCTTGTATCGTTCGAATCTCGGTTATGCAGCGTTCGAGGGTCGCAGCCATCAAACGATGCACGACCGGCGGGTCGTCGCCTTCGACGACGTGCGGGGTCCAGCCGTACCCTTTGAAGAGCGCCTCGAGTTCCTCAGGCGAGATGCGGGCGAGGATCGTCGGGTTGGCAATCTTGTAGCCGTTGAGGTGGAGAATCGGTAGGACCGCGCCGTCGCGGATCGGGTTGAGGAACTTGTTGGAATGCCACGACGTCGCGAGCGGACCCGTTTCAGCTTCGCCGTCGCCGACGACCGTCGCGACGATGAGATCGGGATTGTCGAACGCGGCCCCGAAACCGTGCCCCAGACTGTACCCGAGCTCGCCGCCCTCGTGGATCGAGCCGGGCGTTTCAGGGGTGCAATGGCTACCGATGCCGCCGGGGAACGAGAACTGCCGAAAGAACTTCAGCATCCCCGCTGCATCGCGCGTCTTGTCCGGATAGACTTCGGTGTACGTCCCTTCCAGGTAGGCATTCGCGAGGGTCGCGGGCGCGCCGTGACCGGGGCCCGCGATGTACATGACGTTGAGATCGAATTTCCGTATCAGCCGGTTGAGGTGGGCCCAGATGAACGTTTGGCCCGGGTCCGAGCCAAAGTGGCCGAGCAACCGGTTTTTCACGTGCTCGGGGAGCAGCGGCTCGCGCAGCAGCGGGTTGTCGAACAGGTAGATCATGCCGGCGCAAAGGTAGTTTGCCGCGCGCCAATAGGCGTTGATGGTCGCGACGTCGTCGTCGCTGAGCACCGGGTCGTCGATCATTTTCCCTCGCAAAGGACGAGTCGCACGCGATGCGCGTGCACTTCTCTGGGAATTCTCACAACCTTCGCCGGGCCTCGCCTCGGTATGGCAGCGCGCCGACGGCGGGTCGTTCCCAGATTACGAAAATTTCGTGACGAGAAAAAAACCGACTTTGTGCAGGCCTCACGAATCGTTGATGGTAGACGTAGAAAACCGCTTTGGTCCATACTCGTATCAATTCAGCGTGACGGTCGCACATGCGCCGGAGCTTCGGACCTCTAGAGGCGTAGCTTTCCGGCAAGTGTGGGGGTTCCCGGAGTGGCAGCAACTTGCAGTTACATGCGTTCTGCGACCAAGGCTCCGGAGTTCCATGTCCATTACACGCACCGATGAGGAGACTTCAATGCGCCATTTCCTGACCCACAGATTGTCTGCAGTTGGATTCGCCGCAGCGTTGGTTGCCGCGGGAACGATCCCGGCGCTTGCCGATGACTTCGGCCAGCGCTTTACGATCGACGTCGCGCCCAATTTTCAGATGTCGACGACCGGCGACTCGAACGCAGCGCCGCCGACCGGCGACATCGGCCTCGGCTACACAAAAGACCACCCCGTTCCAAACACGCTGCAACTCGACTATGGGCTCGACTACAAGATCGACAACAAAACCCACCTCTACTATACGCACTCGAACTTGCAGTTCGCGATCGGACGCATCCTCACGGCAGCCCCGCACGTGTCGCTCGTCTTGGGGCTGATCTCGGATCGCACCGACACGGCCGGGATCAGTCACGATTTCGGCCACGGTCTCTTGGGCCGCATCTATTACTACAATCAAACGCGCATGGACGTGACGGGGCTTTGCCTCAACCAGGTCAATTGCGCGACCGGACCGGGCGCATCAAACGTTCCGAACCCCGGGTCGATCGACTTCCACGGCTACGGCGTCGGAGCGAGCTATAACTTCGGACCCAAGACCCGCATCGGACCGCTCTTTACTGCCGGCATCGACGCGAAGTACGTGCCGCGGTCCAACATCGGTCCGGAGCCTTGCACCGCCGGCGAAGAGTCGCCGAATTGCCTAGGACTCGGTCACTACACCGGCAGCCAGTGGCTCTTGCCGTACTCACTGACGATGAAGGTGCCGGTCGTGCCGTCGCACACGCTCATTCCATTCATCGGCTACGAGCGCGCCTCGGTCCTGTGGCGAAACGAAGCGACACCGGAAGTCTTCAACGTGACGGACTTCGGGATCGTCAAGGTCATCAGCAAGAACTTCGCGCTGAGCATCACCAACCTGAACTTCGCCGAATGCCGCTGCTCGGACACGGTCCCGCCGCCGGATAACGTCCGGTTCGCGCAGCTGCTCCTCAAGCTCGACATCAAGACCGGCCTCTAGACGAGGATCTGCAAAGGAAAGCATGAGACGTCGTTCGATTCGGACGTGGCTCGTCGCCGCGCCGCTGGCAGTCGCACTGATCTCGACCGGGGGTATCGCGCCCCCGGTCGCCGGCGCCGCCG
>PMHP01000017.1:0-31427 GCA_003158195.1 Vulcanimicrobiota bacterium
CAGTCGAAGGGCCGACGGTGCACGGCCACATCCCCTCGGCGCCTCGACAAGCTCGGCGTGACAAAAGCGCCGTCACGGCGCTTTGTGAGGGCTACATCATTCGGAAGCCGTGGTCGGCGGCTCCGGAGGCTTCGACGGGCTCGGGGAGCGTTTCGCCGGCGCGCATCCACGGCATCAGACCGCGCAGCTTGCGGCCCACCGTTTCGATCTGATGGGCCGCATTCTTTTTGCGGAACTCCGCGAAGCGCGGTTTGCCAGCGGCGTGCTCGGCGACCCACTCTTGCGCGAACTCGCCGGACTGGATCTCAGCGATGAGCTTGCGCATCGCCTTGCGTGTGTCCTCGGTCACGATGCGTGACCCGCGCGTGTAGTCGCCGTACTTCGCCGTGTTGCTGATCGCGTCGCGCATNNTCGTGCAGGCATTCGAAGTATGCCATCTCCGGCGCATAGCCCGCCTCGACGAGCGTTTCGAAACCGGCGGTGACGAGGCTCGTGAGGCCGCCGCACAGCACGGCCTGCTCGCCGAACAGATCCGTCTCGCACTCTTCCTTAAACGTCGTCTCGAGGATACCGGCGCGTCCGCCGCCGATCGCCGAAGCGTACGCGAGCGCGACCTCGCGCGTGTCGCCGGCAGGATCCGCCGCGACGGCGATGAGGCACGGAACGCCGCGCCCGGCCTCGTATTCGGTGCGAACGAGACGGCCGGGGCCTTTCGGCGCGACCATGAACACGTTGACGTCCGGCGGCGGAACGATCGTCCCGAAGTGAATCGCGAATCCGTGTGCGAATGCGAGATAGCGTCCGCCGCGCAGATGCGGCAGAATCTGGCGCATGAAGATCGCCGGCTGTTCTTCGTCGGGCGCGAGGATCATCACGATATCGGCGCGCGCCACGGCGTGCTCGATGCTGTCGTGCGGTATGCCGTCCTCGGCAGCGGCGCGGCGCGAGGGTGAATTTTCACGCAGCGCCGCGATCACATGGTGCCCGCCGTCGCGCAGGTTGCGCGCGTGAGCGCGGCCTTGGCTGCCGTAGCCCACGATGACGATCGTCTTGCCTTCAAGTTTTTGCGGGTCCGCGTCGCGGTCGTACAGGGCGTTCATCGGGACATCTCCTTGTCGTCGTTAAGCAGGCGGGAAAGTTGGGCGTCGAGCCGGCGAAGGGCGTCGGGCGGTCCGACGAAATCGATCGTGGCGTGATAGTGCGCTTCGCCCGCGCGAACGTCCACGCGGGTGTAGGCGCATCCAAGCCGGTTGGTGAGCCCGACGATGCGTTCGAGCAGGCGCCAGTCGTGCATCACGAGCGACAAAGTCATATTCGTGCAACGCTATGCAACGATCGCCTCGGTCTGCGGCGCGGCTTCCATCGCGTCGTCGACCGTCGCGCCGGGCGGAATGAGCGGCCACACGTTTTCCGCCGGGAAGCACGCGCAGTGCAAGAGTGCCGGCTCGCGCGAGCCGAGAAAGCGCTCGAGGGCGTCGCGCAACTCGCCCGCGTCCTCGATGCGTTCGCCCCGAATACCGTAGCCGCTCGCGATCGTGACGAAGTCGGGATTGTCGGAAAGATCGGTATGCGAGTAACGGCGCTCGTAGAAGAGTTCTTGCCACTGACGCACCATGCCGAGCCGGCGATTGTCGATCAGCAGGATCTTCACGGGCAACTCATGGCGGCGCACCGTCGCGAGTTCGGCCATCGACATCTGGAAGCCGCCGTCACCACAGACCGCGACGACCGTGCGCTCGGGGTGGGCGAACTGCGCGCCGATCGCGGCCGGCAGCCCGAAGCCCATCGAACCGAGCCCCGCGGACGTGAGGAAATTGCGCGGATGAATCGCGCGCTGGCGCTGCGCGGCCCACATCTGATGCTGGCCGACGTCGGTCGACACGATCGTGTCGTCGGGCGCGACGGCAAAGAACGCGTCGAGCACGTCGGTCGCGGAAAGCTCGCCGTGCGGCGCGCGATCGGCGGGCAGCGGGCCACCGAGTGCCTTGGCCTCCGCGGCCCAACCGCTGAATCGCGGCATCGTCTCTTCGCGCCCGAGCCGGCGCACGAGGCGCTCGAGCGTCTGACGCAGATCGCCGCGCAACGCGACCGCAACCGGCAAGATCTTCCCGAATTCCGACGCGTCGACGTCGGCGTGCACGATCTTTGCGTTGCGCGCGAACTTGTCGGGCTTGCCGGTAACGCGATCGTCGAAACGCATCCCGAGTGCGAGCACGAGGTCGGCGGTATTGACGGCGAGGTTCGCGGCTTTCCAGCCGTGCATACCGAGCATCCCGAGGAAGCGCGGGTCGCCCGGGGTCGCGCAGCCGAGCCCGTTGATCGTCGCGGTGTGCGGCAACTCGAGCATCGCCACGAGCTCGCGATAGAGGTAGACGGCGTTCGCGCTGCGCGCGCCGCCGCCAACGATCGCGACCGGTCGCTTGGCATTGCGGATCAACTCGATCGTCTCGTCGATCGCGCCGTCGCCGGGGTGTTCCGGCGCGGCAGCAACCGGACGAGCGGCGAACGGATCCATTTTTGGACAGGCGGCTTTGAGAATATCCGAGGGGACGTCCACGAGCACCGGACCCGGACGCGGCCCGCGCGCAACCCGGAAGGCGGCGCGCAGCACGCGTTCGAGGTCGCGCACGTCGCGCACGCAGACGCTGCGCTTGGTCACCGGACCCATGATCGACGTCACATCGGCCTCTTGGAAACCATCGGTGCCCATTAGCGCCGTACGAACTTGGCCGGTGACGGCGACGACCGGAACCGAATCCATCAGTGCGTCGAGGAGTCCCGTTACGAGGTTGGTCGCGCCCGGCCCGGAAGTCGCGAAGCACACGCCGACGCGGCCGCTCGCGCGGGCATAGCCGCCGGCCGCAAACGCCGCCGCGGCTTCATGGCGGACGAGGACGTGTTCGATCGAGTGCGCGTAGAGCTTATCGTAAAGCGGCATGTTCGCGCCGCCGGGGTACCCAAAGACAATCTCCACGCCTTCGTCGGCGAGCACGTCGAGGACCAATTGGGCGCCGGTCGATTCGGCCGGTTGTAACACGTCGGGGCTCCTCAAGAATCAAAAAGCCCCCCGCCGGTTCGGCGGAGGGCTTCGCGTCTATCTCTCGTTTACGCGTAGCTACCGGCGCCGAACCAATGGTTGGCTAATAAGGCTAACGACGACGAGAAGAAGTGCGCGTGACATCTGCGCTCCCTTTTTACCTTGTGGCCTGACCAGAAGTCAACCGCTAGGCCATTGAAACAATCTTTCATTCGCATTGCGAAAAAATTGTGGAAAACGCTAAAGTTTTCAAAACTACCGTTCGGTTTGGCGGCACTCCGGGTTCGAAGAACGCCGATGCCTTGACGGTTTGGTCGGGACCGTGCTAAGGTCGGCCACAGATATGAACGGTAACGCGCGCATCGCGCTCGCAATTCTTCTCCTTAGCGGTGCGCCCCAAGCGTAGTCGCCTAGCGCCGTTTGCTCCCAACTTCGAAGGGGCCGTCGCAACAGCGACGGTCCCTTTGTCTCGTAGGCAGGTTCCCCGATGGCCTCGATGCCCGTCCACAAATACCGACCTTACGCGCCGGTCCCGCTCGATGACCGGCGTTGGCCGGCCCGTACGATCGAGCGGGCACCGCTGTGGTGCAGCGTCGATTTGCGCGACGGAAACCAGGCCCTGGTCGAGCCGATGGGGCCGCAGCGCAAGCTTCGCATGTTCGAGATGCTCGTGCGCCTCGGTTTCAAGGAGATCGAGGTCGGCTTTCCCTCGTCGTCGCAACCCGATTTCGATTTCGTGCGCCAGCTCGTCGAGAACCGATTAATCCCCGACGACGTCACAATCCAAGTCCTGACCCAAGCTCGCGACGAGTTAATCGAACGTACGTTCGAAGCCATTAACGGTGCGCCGCGCGCGATCGTTCACGTCTACAACTCGACCTCGAGCTTGCAGCGCCGGGTCGTCTTCGGACTCGATCGCGCCGGGATCGTGCGGATCGCAACCGACGCAACCCGGCGCATCGTGAAGCTCGCGGCCGGGATGCCCGGTACGAACGTCATCCTTCAATACTCACCTGAGAGCTTCACGGGGACCGAACTCGATTTCGCCGCCGAGATCTGCGAAGCCGTGATGGACGTATGGGAGCCGACGCCGGAGCGCAAGATGATCCTCAACCTTCCGGCGACCGTCGAGATGGGGACACCGAACATCTATGCCGACCGGATCGAATGGTTCGGTCGCAACGTCGCGCGACGCGACTCGTTCGTGCTCTCCGTGCATCCGCATAACGACCGCGGGACAGCGGTCGCTGCGGCCGAGCTCGCCATGATGGCCGGCGCCGAGCGCGTCGAAGGCACGCTCTTTGGAAACGGGGAGCGCACCGGGAACGTCGACATCGTGACGCTCGCGCTCAACCTGTTCAGCCAAGGGGTCGATCCGCAACTCGACTTCACCAACGTTCCCGAGATCGTCGCGGCGGTCGAGTACTGCAACCGCCTGCCGGTCCATGAACGCCACCCCTACGGAGGTGCGCTTGTGTTCACGGCCTTCTCAGGCTCGCATCAAGACGCGATCAAAAAGGGCCTGGCGGCGCGCGAAGAGCGCGGCGACGTGGTCTGGGAGGTTCCGTATCTGCCGATCGATCCGGCCGACGTCGGCCGCGAGTACGAGGCCGTAATAAGGATTAACAGCCAGTCCGGCAAGGGCGGCGTCGCCTACGTTTTGCAGCACGACTACGGTTTCGATCTGCCGCGCGCGATGCAGGTCGAATTTTCGAAGAGCGTACAGCGGCTTTCCGAGGCGAGCGGCGGCGAAGTCTCGGGCGCCGAGATCGCGGCCGCGTTCGAAGCGGAATATCTTGGCGTCGGTACGCCGTTCGGGCTGGTCGATTACCACGTTGCCGATGACGGCAGCGGGAAGGTCGTGCTCGAGGCGAGCGTGAGTGAAGGCGGCGGCGTGCGCACCCTTTGGGGGACGGGTACGGGCCCGATCGACGCGTTCGTCGACGCTCTGCGGCGCGATCTCGTCGTCGAGGTCTCGGTGCTCGACTACCACGAACACGCCGTCGGCAGCGGCGCCGACGCGGCGGCGGTCGCCTACGTCGAATCCTCGATTGCGGGTCGCGCGCAGTTCGGGGCGGGTCGTGACCGCAGCATCGTCACCGCATCGCTGCGCGCGGTGCTCTCGAGTGTCAACCGCGCGATTCGGCTCGACGGCTTGCGCTCGAGCGGAATCCGCGCATCGAAATCAGAGGAGACGGCATGGAGATGAGCCGCTCCGATCTTCAAAGCAAGCCAAGATCGCTGTTTGAGAAGGTTTGGGACGCGCACGTCGTCGAGGAATTGGCGGGCGGTAACGCGCTCGTCTTCGTCGACAAGATCGTCGCGCACGAGATCACCACGCCGCAAGGTGCGTTCGAGATCGAGCGGCGTTACGAAGACAAACTGTTCGATCCGGCGCGAATCATCGCGATCAACGATCACGTCTCGCCGGCGAAGGACACCGAGACCGCGATTCAAGCCAAGGTGTTACGCGACTGGGCCAAGCGCCACGGGATCGTGCTCTACGACATCGGGCAAAACGGGATCTGTCACGTCGTCGCGCCCGAGCGCGGGCACGTCGAACCGGGTTCGACGATGGCCTGCGGGGACAGCCATACCTGCACGCTCGGCGCGTTCGGCGCGTTCGCACTCGGCGTCGGTACGACCGCGCAAGGCGGCGCGATGCTGGCCGGATGCCTCATCGTGCAGCGTCCGAAGGTGATGCGCGTGACGCTCGACGGGCGCCTGCAGCACGGCGCGACCGCAAAGGATCTGGCGCTGACCGTCGTCGCGACCCTCGGTTTCAAGGGCGGGACGGGCTACGTGCTCGAGTACGCGGGCGATGCGCTTGCGACGCTCTCGATGGACGAGCGCATGACCGTATGCAACATGGCGATCGAAGCCGGCGCGACGACCGGTCTCATCGGTCCCGACGAAACCACGTTCTCGTATCTGCGCGGGCGCGAGAACCAGCCGACCGGCGATGCGTTCGAACGCAAGGTCGATGGTTGGCGCGAGCTCGCCGCGGATCCGGACGCCGTCTACGATCGCGAAGTGCGGATTGACCTCAGCGCGCTGCGTCCGATGGTATCCTGGGGCACGAACCCCGGCGAAGCGGTGCCGATTGACGGCGCCGTCCCGGCCAACGCGGATGCCGGCTCGCTGCGCTATATGGATCTCGAACCCGGCCGCGCGTTGCGCTCGATTCCAATCGATCAAGCGTTCATCGGTTCGTGTACGAACTCGCGGCTGTCGGATCTGCGCGCCGCGGCGGAAGTGCTGCGCGGGCGCACCGTCAGCATCCCGACGATCGTGACCCCCGGCTCGCAAGCGGTTAAACGCGCCGCCGAGCGCGAGGGCCTGCACGACGTGTTCCAAGATGCGGGCGCGCTGTGGACGCATTCGTCATGCGGACCGTGCCTGGGGATGTCGATGGGCGTGCTTGCGCCGGGCGCGCGCTGCATCTCGTCGACCAATCGAAACTTCCCCGGGCGCATGGGAACCGGCGGGCGCGTCCATCTCGCCTCGCCGGCCGTCGTCGCCGCAAGTGCCGTCCTCGGAAGAATCGCTTCGCCGGACGAACTCGCGGTCGAAGCGCTAGCCGCAGGATGACGATCGAGGGCAACGTTCTGCCGCTCGACCGGGCGAACGTCGACACCGACCAGATCATTCCCGCTCACTACTTGACGGGAATCGAAACGACGGGTCTGGGCAAGCATCTGTTCGCCGGAATGACCGGAGGCGCCGAATTGCTCGCGGCACACCCCGACGCCTCGATCCTCGTCACCCGCGAGAACTTCGGTTGCGGCAGCTCGCGCGAACACGCGGCCTGGTCGCTCGTGGATCGTGGTTTTCGCGCGGTCGTCGCACCGAGCTTCGCGCGCATCTTCTTTGAAAACGCCTACAACAACGGTATCGCTCCGATCGTCGTCGACGACGCGGCGATCGACGCGCTGCTTGCGGCGCCGCGGTTGCAGATCGATCTGGAAGCCGAAACGGTGCTTGCGCCGGACGGTGCGACGTTTGGTTTTACTCTCGATCCGCTGCGCAAACAGTTTCTTTTTAGCGGCGGATACATGGCCTTTCTCGCCGCCAAGCGCGACGCCGTTCGCACCTGGTTGCAACGCCGGGCGAAGGGGCAGTTGGTACAGGAAACGTAATCCCGTATACCAATGTTAGGCGCATGGTGAGAAGCGCCGTTCTAGCTGCCGCGATTTTTGCATTCGCACCCCAAGCCGTTGGCGCTCAATCCGCCGAGCCGGCAATGACCTCGTCTCCCGTCGGCATCGTACGGGTCGACGGTGCGTTTTCGTTGCCGGGAGGTGTATGGAACTGCGAAACCCTAGCAAACTCGACCGCGACGAGCGTCTACAAGCTCGAAAGCCCGAGCAAGATGATCGAGCGCACGAAGTTAGTACTGCAAAAGCGCCCGCCGGTCGAGCTCGATACGACGTTCGTCTACGATAGCGCGCATGGCCTGTGGCATCTCACGATGCAGAACGGCGCCTATGTCGCAACGGCACCGTCATGGTCGACGGACACCTGGATGTTTACCGGAACCGAGACGAACGGAGACCTCAAAGAAGCGATACGTCTCGTGTACACGAGCCTTGGCAATGGGGCGTACCGCGTCGACTACCAAACGCGCCGCGAGGGCCGCTGGCAAACCTTCAGCGGCGCGACCTGCAAGCGCTCGATCCCGTGAGGCATCGCACTTAACCGTGCCCGAGACTCGCCTGCCCGAAAATGCGTTCGCGCGCGAACGGTGAGCGGCCGCGCACCATGTGCCGCAGCGCGCGCGTGTGGGAGAAACCGTGCCCTTGCGCGAGGTTGACGGCAGCCGCGTTGCTTTCGGGGATAAAGAGACGGCGCGCGCTCGGCCGTGCGGTGAGTGCCTCCTCGAGTAACGAACGCGCACTTTGGACGCCGAAGGACACGAACGGCCCGAGCGAGCCTTCGCGCGCAATGATGTACCCATCGCCGCGCACGGCAAGGAACGCCAGCCGCTCGCGCGCGAAGCCGCGCAGCACGTTCGAGCGGTCGCAGCCGCACGCCGCGCGGTCGAGCTCGAGCGCGCGAGCTAGCTCGTCCGGGTCGATCGGCGAGGCTCCGCCGCCCGTCTCGGATCCGGCTAGACGCTCGAAGACACACGTGCGATCGGTATCTGCGAATCCAAAACTTTCATAGAGCGGCGCGCCGTCGTCGGTCGCGTCGAGCAGCATAGCCGCGACGCCCTCGCGTTCGAGATTTTCGACGAGCCGTTCCATCATCGCCCGCGCAATGCCGGCACGCCGATGCGCAGGATCCACGCCCATCGAAGCGACATAGGCGACGCCGCCGTAGTTCGAGGCCATCACGAATCCGGCCGCGACCCCGTCGCGTTCTCCGACCAGGGCGTTTCCGGCATCGATCCACAACCGCGCCTCCATTCCGGGCGACATCGGATGCCCGTACGCGGCAGTGGTTATCCGCTGGACCGCCTCGAGATCGCTCGGCCGGTAAAGGCGCACGTGGATCGGCACCCTCCGCCTTTCCGCGCGCGGAAAAGCGTCTCCGGCGTCGTAGCTTGCCCGGATGAGCTTACCCGTGACCGTCGCCGACGTCGAAGCCGCGGCCGCGCGCATCGCGGGTTACGTCGTTCGGACGCCGGCGCTTGCGGCGGCCTCGCTGTCGGAGACGACCGGTGCGCGCGTAACCCTGAAGCTCGAAACGCGTCAGCGCACGTCCTCCTTCAAGGATCGCGGCGCGGCGAACCGTCTGTTGCAGCTTACCGCGAACGAGCGCGAGCGTGGCGTGATTGCGATGTCGGCCGGCAATCACGCGCAAGCCGTCGCGTATCAGGCGGCACGGCTCGGCATACGCGCGACGATCGTGATGCCGGAGAACACGCCGTTCACGAAGGTCCGGCGCACGCAGCATTTCGGTGCGCGGATCGTCCTCGCGGGCGAAGGTTTGGCAGAGGCCGGGGATCGCGCGCGTGAGATCGCCGCCGAGCAATCCCTAACGGTGATCCACCCGTACGACGACGCGCGCATCATCGCGGGCCAAGGGACTGCGGGGCTCGAGCTGTTGCACGACGTGCCCGATCTCGACGTGCTCCTCGTTCCGATCGGCGGAGGGGGGCTGATTTCCGGGATCGCCGTTGCCGCAAAACATCAGAAGCCCGCGCTCGAGATCGTCGGCGTCCAAACGGAGCTTTACCCGACGTATTTCCGGATCAAGAGTGGGCTCGTGCCGTTCCACGGCGGCCAAACGATCGCCGAAGGAATCGCGGTGAAGTCGATCGGCGAGATTCCGCTTGCGATCGTTTCCGAACTCGTCGACGACGTGGTCTTGGTCTCGGAACAATCGATCGAGCGCGCCGTGCACCTACTCATCGAGGAGGAGAAGCTCGTCGCCGAAGGCGCCGGCGCTGCGCCGCTCGCAGCGCTGCTCGACGACCCCGCGCGTTTTGCCGGCTGCAGCGTCGGACTGATCGTCGGCGGCGGCAACATCGATACCGGTTTACTCGCCAACGTGATCGCGCGCGTGCGGCTGCGCGAGGGCCGCGTCGTGAAGATGCGCGTCGAGATCAACGACAAACCGGGGGTCCTCGCCGAAGTCGCCCGCCTAATCGGCGAGTGCGGCGCGAACATCCTCGACGTCACGCACCAGCGCCTCTTCTACGACGTCCCCTCAAAAGACGCCGAACTCGACATCACCGTCGAGACCCGCTCCCCCGCCGACATCGACGAGATCCGCGCGAAGCTGCACGCAGCCCAATACCTAACAAGCATCCTCGAAACAACAGCAAAACCAAACCTCTAGCCCCCGGTGTCATGCTGAGCGGAGGCGCGAAGCGCCGCAGTCGAAGCACCGACGGGATCTCGCTTGCGCCGTCGGCCCTTCGACTGCGCGCCTGCGGCGCTTGCTTAGGGTGACACGCTGCGGATCTTCGCTCTCGTGTCATGCTGAGCGGAGGCGCNNGCGCTCCGCTCAGCATGACACGACGGAATCTTCGCTCAAGACCTGCCTCCGCTCGCCGGGGAGCGGAGCATAACGAAGATTCCGTCGATGCTTGATTCGGCGCGCAGGCCCTCCGGGGTGCGCTCGAACGTGACGACTTTCGGGAAGCGCCGGACCAGCGGAACGATGAGCCGGCCGCCGACGCGCACCTGCGCTATCCACGCCTCCGGAATCGTTGCGACGCCGGCAGTTGCGATCAGCGCGTCGAATGGAGCGTCCTCGGCGTCGCCCTCGACGCCATCAGCGCAAATGACGCGGACGCCGGCTTGGCCCGCGGCGGCGAGGTGGATGCGCGCGGTGTCGGCCAGTCCCGGGTCGATCTCGATCGTGGCGACGAACCCGGCCGGACCGACGAGATACGAGATGAGCGCTGCATTGTAGCCGCTTCCCGCGCCGATCTCGAGTACGCGCAGACCCGGACGCAGTTGCAAGCGTTCGAGCATCTCGGCCATGATCGCCGGTTGCGATGAAGAGCTTACTTGGACGCCGTCTTGAGATTTGAGCGCGATCGCATGGTCGCGGTAGACCAGAGCGAGCCGAACGTGCGGAAGGAACAAGTGACGCGGAACGGCGAGGAATGCGGCTTCGACGCTTGAGCTGCGAATCGAGCCGTCCTCGCGCAAGCGCGCGACCAGTCGAGCGTTGCGTTCGGCGACCGTCCTTGGCCGTAGCATCTGTCGCACTACGACGCGAGTTTTTCCGCGTCGCCGGCGAGGTCCGCAGCCGACGCACTCGGCGGATAGATCAGCACGACATGATTGCTCGCATCGATCGCATAGATCGCGTCGCCGTGATCGATGTCGTGGGTATGTGGATCGACCGAGACCCCGTACGCATCCCACACGGGCGCGAGCGCCGCGCGCGTTCCGGTCAAAGCGATGAAATGCGGATCGAACGACGCGATGTAGCGCTTTACGACCGCGGGCGTGTCGCGGTGCGGGTCGACGCTGACGAAAACGACCCGCGTGCGCGCGGCTTCTTGGGGCGTCAGTTTCCGATACGCTCGGCCGAGAGACGCGAGCGCGAGCGGGCATTCGTCCGGGCAATGCGTGTACCCGAAAAACAGGAACGTCGTCGCGAAGCCCGGCACGAGCACGTGAGCCGGGCGGCCGTTCCCGTCGACGAGCACGCCGTCGGCGGCGGCCTTCGGCGGCACGATCGGCGTTCCGGAATAAACGACCGGCCCGCGCCGGAGAGCCGGCCGCCAAAACAAGAACACGATTAGCGCCGCAAGCACGAAGAGGCCCGCGGCGCCGAGTGCGAGCACGCGCGACGGAACGCGGCTCACGCGGTTGCCAGCGCCGGACGCCGAACGCCGCTCCGGAACCCGAGGATTGCAAAGGCCGCCGCGATGCAAAGGAGTCCGGAGATCTCGAAGGCCGGAGCATACGAACCAGCTTGCGTACGTATCGTTCCCGCTAAGAATGCGATTGCGCCCGCACCGAGTTGGTGCGCCGCGCCGATCCAGCCGTAGACGACGGGCCCTTCGTCGAGGCCGAAGGCTTGCGTTGCAAGCCGCACCGTCGGCGGGACGGTCGCGATCCAATCGAGTCCGTAGAAGACCGCGAAGAACGACAACCCGGCGAACGACGCATCGAGCGCCATCGGTAAAAACAGCAGCGAGATGCCGCGCAAACCGTAGTACGTGAACAGCAAGATGCGACTGTCGATGCGGTCCGAGAGCCAGCCGGATGCGGTCGTGCCGACGAGATCGAAGATGCCCATCGCCGCGAGCAACATCGCGGCGCGCACTTCGGGGATCCCGTGATCGCCGCAGGCCGGGATGAAGTGCGTCCCGATCAGCCCGTTCGTGCTCGCGCCGCAGATGAAAAACGTGGCGGCCAGGAGCCAGAACGAAAATGATTTCGACGCGCGGTGAAGCGCGCCGAACGCGACGCCGAGTGGGTTACCGGTCGCTGAGGCGGCGAGCGCCGTCTCGGCCGTCGCCCCGTACGGCAGCACGCCGATCTGCTCGGGGCGGTCGCGCACGAACAGCAACACGGGAATGATGACGAGCGCCGCCGCGCCGGCGACGGTCCACGTTGCGTTGCGCCAGCCGACGTCCTGCGCAATGGTTGCGAGCAACGGCAGGAAGACGAGTTGCCCGGTCGCCGTCGCGGCCGTCAGCGCTCCGGTCACAAGCCCCCGCTGCGCGACGAACCAACGGTTGGCAACGGTTGCCGCGAGCACCATCGCAAGCATTCCGAGGCCGGCGCCGGCGAGCACGCCCCATGTCAGAATCAACTGCCACGGCTCGCGTGAAAAACCAGCCGCCGACACGCCGAGCGTAACGATCGCAAGGCCCAGCACCATCGTGCGCCGCAAGCCGAACGTTTGCATGAGGGCCGCTGCAAACGGACCGACCAAACCAAAGAGCGCGATGTTGATCGCAGCTGCGGCCGAAATCGTTTGCGCGCTCCAGCCCATGTCGCGTTCGATCGGGACCATCAGAACGCCGGGCGTCGCGCGAATTCCGGCGACGACGATCAAGACGACGAACGTCGTTGCCGCGACGATCCACGCGTAGTGGAGAGTGCCTAAGCGAAACGGGGGACGCCGCATCTAACGGTATTTCTCGGGTATGTCGAACGCGAACACTTCGCCGCCGTTGTTCGCAAAGTAGACGCCGCTCGGCACGACGGCGGGCGACGGATACGACGTTTGACCCGCCGGGTACGACCACAGTTTCGCGCCGGTTCGCAGATCGAGCGCAACGAACGCGGCGTCGAGCGGCGTAAACGCGATTCCGTTCGCGATCGCAGCGGCGCCGTCGATGGGGTTGGCGGTGCGGACCGTCCAGAGGATCTGCCCGTCCCGGTTGAGGCCAACGAGCGCGCCGCCCGGGGGACCGGCGGCTTTGCTTGGATCGCTCGTAAAGCCGGCGCTTGCAACGATCGTCTTCCCGTCTGTCGTCGCCGTTCCGAAACCGCCGTAGCCCGGCACGCCGCCAAGCGCAGTCGTCCAATTCACTCGGCCTGAAGCTTCGTCGACGGCGTACAAGTTGCCGTTCTTGGAGGAGACGATCGCCTGGCCGTGGAGCACGAGCGTGCCCCCGCCGACATCGCTATCGACGATCGAATCGGCGGTGCGTACCGACCACAAACGCCGGCCGGACCGATCGAGCGCGACGATCGCGTTTGCCGTGTCGATACCGGATTCGCATGCGTTTCCCGTGCCGAACAGCACGCGCCCCGCATCGTAACTGAGCGGCGACCATATGCTGCCGCCTTGATGCTCGTGCGGATCCACGTACCATCGCCACAGTTCCGCGCCCGTGCGCTCGCGCAGCGCATGCAGCGCCGCATGATGGCACGCAGGACCGTCGCCGCCCGTCTCGCCCTCGTACACGACGCCGCCTGCGACGACGGGCTCGCTGCGCACGCCGCCGGCGAAAAACGTCTGCCAGAGCCGCTTGCCGGACGTCGCGTCGAGGGCCATGAAGGCGCCGGGCGCGCGATGGTCGCCGACGAAAAGCAGGCCGTCGGCGAGTGCCGGCGTCATGGCGATCGTCGCGCCGGTCGGCGTCTGCCAGAGAAGGCGCCCGGTGCGTGTGTCGAGCGCGCGCACCTCGCCCCGCTGACTTGCGACGTAGACGCGGCTGCCGGCGACAAGCGGGCTTGCCTGCAGGCCGTCGCCGGTCTGATAGAGCCAGCGTAGTGCGAGCCGCGCCACGTTTGCCTTCGCAATCCCGGTCGATTGCGGTTGAAATCCCGAACGTAACTGATCGTGCGCGAACGTGCTCCAGTCGTCGGCCGCAGCACCAGGCGCCGCGGTTACGGGCGCCGACGTGTCGAGGGTTGCGGCCGGCCGCTGGGCTCCGCCGCCGCTGCAGCCGGTCAGCGCTGCGAGCACGAGCAGCGCGGTCAATCGCATTGACAGCCGCACGGGGCTGGTGTTACCTTGAGGCTCCAATGTCGACCCGCGCATTCGCTTTCTGGTACTGGTTTTTTGCCGCACGATCCGTGCCGGTGAGGTAAGCGCGCGCGAGACGAACGAACCACGTTCGCTACGGGCCACCCTCACCGGGTGGCTTTTTTAATTGCAAGGGGAGCCATGTCCGCCACTTATCGCCTTGCCCAACGTCTTTCCGACACAACGAGCATCGTCCGCGCCGGCGCGGCGACCTTTGGCGACGGCGGGTTCACCCTCGTCGGCGGCCCGTGCGCGATCGAAAGCGCCTCGCAGATCCGGCTCGCCGCCGAGGGCGTGCGGGATGCGGGTGGCGCGATGCTGCGCGGCGGCGCATACAAGCCGCGCACGTCCCCGTACGATTTTCAAGGCGTCGGCGACGAAGGACTGCCGCTGATCGCCGAGGCCGGGGCGCGAACGGGTCTACCAGTCGTCGTTGAAGCGCTCGCCGTCGATCAGATGCCGCTGGTCGCCGCCTACGTCGACATGATTCAGATCGGCGCACGCAACATGCAGAACGTCCCGCTGTTGCGCGCGGCGGCTGCGACCGGGCTGCCCATTCTCCTCAAGCGCGGTCCGTCCGCGACCCTCGACGAGCTCCTGCTCGCCGCCGAATACGTGCTGCTCGAGGGGAACCCGCGGGTGGTTCTGTGCGAGCGCGGCATCCGCGGCTTCGACAAGCACACGCGCAACGTGTGCGATCTCGGCGGCGCGCTGCGCCTGCGCGAGCTGACCCATCTCCCCGTCATCCTCGATCCCTCGCACGCGAGCGGCCGGCGCTCGCTCGTCGAACCGCTGACGCTCGCGGCGGCCGCCGCCGGCCTCGACGGCGCGATCGTCGAGGTCCACCCGCAACCCGAACGGGCACTCAGCGACGCGGACCAGGCGATCGATCTCGCGGATTTCGCGCGGCTTGCGGCCCGAGTGCGGGCCGTCCGGGAGGTGCTCGAAGCGCCGGCCCTTGCGGTCGTGACGTAGTATCTTGCATATCGCCGATATATCGGTTATATTACGCGTATGTTCAGACATCACAGACACTTCGGCCGGCATTTCGGCCGTGAATTCGGGCACGGCCACGGCCACGGCCCCGGGCGCGGTCACCTGCGCTACGAAATCCTCTCCGTGCTGGCGGACGGCCCGCGCCATGGCTACGACGTCATGCTCGAGCTCGAGAAGCGCCGCGGCGGATTCCGTCCGAGCCCCGGCTCGATCTATCCGGCATTGCAGATGCTCGAGGACGGCGGCTTCGTGCGCGCAACCGAGGTTGACGGCAAGCGCGTGTTCGAGATCACCGATACCGGCCGCACCTCACTTTCCGAGCACAAAGAGCGCGGTGGATTCGACCGCGACGCCGACGAGGAGTCGGCCCGCGAGCTGTTCATCGGCGGCGCGACGTCGCTACGCGCGCTGATCGAAGCTGCAAAGCAAGCCGCCCGGCTCGGCAATCCCCGCGTGATCGGCGAGACGATCGCGATCCTCGACAAGGCCCGCCGCGAGGTCTACAAGCTGCTCGCCGACATCGAATAAGCGCCGGTCAGATTGGTCGTTGCCGCGCCGGCACACCGGCGGCACGGCTCGTGGTTACTCTTCTTTCAGGCTTCCAACCGAGAGAAGGGATCTCATCATGCTGACCTTTCCACACCGAGTCGCTGCGATGGGCATTTTCGCATTTAGCCTTTGTACTGCGACCGGCAGCGCGTCCGCGACCGATAAACTGACGGGGCTGCCGCTTTACCCGGGATCTCCGTTTACGATGGACCTACCGGCCTATTCGTACTGCGGGGCCGCGACCAAAGGCACGATGTACCAGCCGGACGGCAAAGTTGCCACGATCGATCGCTGGTATGCGGCGCATCTGCCCGGTTTCCACTTTTACCATGCGTTTCGCGTCGATCGCACGCAGGACTCGTTCGCGAAGCCCGATGGGACTGAAGCGGTCAACGTCACCGGAGTACCGGGGTCGAGTGGCGACGTCTATGCCGTCAGCTACACTCGCTTTTCGCGTCCGCTGCCCCCTGCGGCGATGGCCTCCATCGTTCAGGCGACGGTGAAGTGTCGCTGATCCCGCGGGCGCGCTCGCGGCTCACTGAGCAGCGTTCCAGACGCCCTTCGTTGATGGTGGCACGCGCGTGTAGACGGTCGTCCAGTTCGTCTCCCACGTCTTGCCGTTGTCCGCGGAGAACGCTTGCTCGAAATGCGGGTGGTCGCCGCTGCGCAATGTCCACCGGAAACGCACGATTACCGCCTTCCCTGCATACGCTGCGGGTAACTTGAGATTGCTCGCCGTGTCGTTGGAGTAGAAGTCGCCGACGCCGTTCGCATCGAAGCGGCCGACCTGCGGCGGCGGCACGAGCCCCAACTTCCTGGTTCCCCACCAGAGCGTCCACTGGTGCGACGCGGAATTGTACATGCGAAGCGTCAGACCGCCGATGGTTCGCGTTGGGCAGTGAAGGTCGCCGTCCTCGAGATTCCCGCTGTCACCCCAAAAGGGACGGACGATCGAGGTACCGTCACACCCGTACCAATTGTGACTGTTGCTCATCGGATGTCGAAGGATCTCATAGTGGGTACGCCACGTCCCAAAAAGAAAATCGAAGTCCTTGTGTCCGTCGTGCGCGGTCGCGGTTGAGGCTGCCGTGGTCGCGGCGAGCGCAGGGGACGCGCAGAGCGAACTCATCGAGAGAGCGGCTGCGATCAGGATCGGAATCGGAACAATCTTCACCATGGCCTCCGGTTTAAGTAAGTGCTCTGCTAGTGTAATCGCCGAACCTGACACCAAGTGTCAGGTCTGGCCGGCCACAATGGCGAAGTGGCGGTCATGCGCGCCGGAAGACAGATATCGCTTCTGCTGCTCCTGCAGCTGCGCGGGAACGTGAGTGCCCCGGAGCTTGCCGCCGAGCTTGGCGTTTCCGTGCGTACGATCTACCGGGACGTCGAGCAGCTGAGCGAAGCCGGCGTCCCGATTTACGCCGAAGCCGGCAACGGCGGTGGGATTCGCATCGTCGACGGCTATCGCACCCGGCTGACCGGCCTCGATCTCGCCGAATCCGAGGCGCTCGCGCTCGCCGGGTGGGGCACCGTCGCCGAGGCCCTCGGGGTCGGTTCCGCGGCCGCCGCAGCCGAGCGGAAGTTGTTGGCAGCGCTGCCCCGTTCGGCCGCGGCGAACGCGCAGCGCACGCACGCGCGGCTTCACTTCGATCTTGCGCGCTGGTATGCGCCACCCGAGATGCCGGCGCATCTTCCGGCCCTCGCGCGCGCGGTGTGGGATCAGCGCCGGGTGCGCATCGACTACGCGAGTTGGACCAAGCGGGCCGAACGCGAAATCGAACCGCTCGGCCTCGTGCTGAAAAACGCGACGTGGTATCTCGTCGCGCGGCGCGCGGGCGACCTTCGAACGTACCGCGTCGGCGAGATCGCAACGCTCGAGACGCTCGCGAGCACGTTCGATGCACCCGCAAACTTCGATCTGCGCGCGTACTGGGAGTCCTCGACGCAGCGCTTCGAGAAAAGCCTTGCGCGCGGCACGGTTACCTTACGCGTCACGCCGCGCGCGCTTCCGTTTCTGGGGCGGCTGGGTCCGGGGCCCGCGACCCCCTCGGGCCACGATGGGGATCCAAACGTCGTGACCGTCCCGATCGAATCGATGGAGCGGGCCGCACGCGAATTGCTGGCGCTTGGGGATTCGGTCGAGGTGCTGGCACCGCCGGCGCTGCGCGAACGCGTCGCCGCCGCCGCACG
Source organism: Vulcanimicrobiota bacterium (assembly GCA_003158195.1). Classification (GTDB taxonomy): domain Bacteria; phylum Vulcanimicrobiota; class Vulcanimicrobiia; order Vulcanimicrobiales; family Vulcanimicrobiaceae; genus Palsibacter; species Palsibacter borealis. Next base: position 17,669 of record PMHP01000017.1, read on the forward strand.
CGCTACGGCAAAGGTCTACGGGCCATCAGAGGAAGCGCTCTAATTTCACGCGCTTGGTCTTCGCGAGCAGCGGCGCCCAGAGATCGCCGACCCGCGCAAAGCGTTCGCGCACGTTATCGACGCGGAAGTCCTCGATCGTGATCCCGCCTTCGATTTCATCCCACCCCACCGGCGTCGAAACGGTCGCGCGCGGCGTGGGCCGCACGGAGTATACCGATGCGAGCGTTCGACCCCATGCGTTCTGGTTGTAATCGACGAGCACGCGTCCGCTCGGGCGCTTCGCGATCTTGTATTCGCTCGTAAGGATATCGGGGTGCTGCGCGGCGACCGTTAGCGCGAACGCTTTGGCAAAACGCCAGACGTCGTGCTGTTCGGGCCCGCGCACGATCGGCACGTACACGTGAATCCCCGCCGACCCCGACGTTTTCGCGAACGCGGGCATCTTTAGGCCGTCGAGGGCGTCCTTGAGGATCAGCGCGCCCGCGCGAACGACCTCGAACGGCGTTCTGCCTTTCTTCGGATCCTTGACCGGATCGAGATCGAAGTGCAGGTAATCCGGCCGGCCGGGATCGTCGCACGTCGCATACCACTGATTGAGATCGATGCAGCCGAGATTGACGACCCACAACAGCGCCGCGAGGTCGTCGACGACGGGGAAATCGATTACGCTGCCCGAGCCGTGCTCGACAGCGCAGGTTCGCAGCCAGTCGGGTGCGCCCGCCGGGGTCCGTTTCATGAAAAAGAAGTCGCTCTCCGCGCCACCCGGGTAGCGCTTCATCACCATCGGGCGGTCGCGAACGTGCGGCAGTAAAAGCGGCGCAACGTCCGCATAATATTGCAGCAGTTCACCCTTGGTGAGGCCGAGTTGCGGAAAGTAGACTTTGCGCAGGTTGGTGAGCCGAACGGCACGGTCTCCGGCATCGACCGTCGCATCAGAGACCTCAGCCGGAATGGCGAATGGCCGGTCCGGCATCTTCACACGCGGATCATAGCTGCTCGCGCTGGAGCGAACAAGAGCGGCGGCAGTGATCGCCCATCGATGGGAAGTACGTTACTGCGGTGCTTGCTGTAGTGCTCCTCGCGGCTGCCGTGGCGGCGGCCCAAAGCCTCGTCGTAATCGACGACGCCGGGCGCCCCGTGCCGGGCGCCACGGTCGATTTCGTGAGTCGTACGGGAGAGCACGACGTGGAAACGACCGACGCCTCGGGCGCGGCCACGGCGCCCGCGTCGTTCGTCGCGGTTGTGGCGGACGTCTCGAGAAGCGGCTACCTCGGGAGCCACGTTGTCTTTGGGCGCGGCCCCGAGCGCGTGGTGTTGGAACGGCCGCTGCCGGTCATCGGAAGCGTCGCCGTCGCGACCGGATCGCGCCAGAATCTCCATGAGTCGCCGCTTGCGGCCTCGGTGATCGATCGGAGCACGATCGCGCTTTCGCCGGCCGCAGCCTCCGACGGTTTGTTGCGCGAGCTGCCGGGCGCCGACGAGACGCGCAGCAACAGCGCGTTCACGAACTACGGCGACATCCGAGCGTCGTTCGGCGGCGCCGGTCTCGACCGCGGCGTGGTCCTCGTCGACGGAATCCCCGCGCAAGACGCCTTCGGCGGACAAATCGATTGGCAGGCGTATCCGATCGATCTGATCGAGCGCGCCGAACTCTTGCGCGGCGCAGGTTCGGCGTTGTACGGCTCGGGCGGAGTCGGCGGCGTCCTGGAAATCGATACGTTCGGCCCGCACCCAGGACCCGGCTTTGCGACGAACGGCCGCCTCACGCTGGGTTCCGGAACGAACGACAGCGCGGACGAAGCGTTTCTCGTGCGCACGCCGCTCAGTCCGACGGTCGGCGTGTCCGTTGCCGGCGTCGCAACGCGCCTCTCCTACCAGGATCTTCCGCCGAACTATTCGGCGCCGATCGTGCACGACGCGCTCGGAGAAAGCGGCGTGTCCAACGTCAAGCTGGCGTATGCGAGCGGGCGCACCACGCTCTCGGCGGCCGGGCTCTTTACCTCCGACCATCAAGACGAAGGGCTTCCGAACTACAAGTTCGACCGGTTTCTGCGCCAAGAAAACGTGCTCGGAACGCAGACCGTCGGTTCGAACGCGCTCGCGTCGTTCGGCTATTACGTGCGGGACACGACCGTCTACAACGTCGACGATAATTACCCGGCCCATCCCGCAGCGCTGCGCTACATCCAGCACGTGCCGACCGACGAGAACGGATTCTTCGGAAACCTGACCGGCACGGCAGGCGCGTTCGACTACACGCTGCGCGTCGAACAGCGCCGGGTCGACGGGCAGGCGCAGCAGTACGGGCCGACCGGCGCTCGCCAATCGCTCGGCACCGGGAGCGAGCTGAGCCAAGGCATCGCCTTCCAAGGCACGTATCGCGTCAGTCATTTCGAGGTGGTCGCGGGCGCGCGTGCCGACGGTCTGCGCTACGACGATCTCGCGCTGTTGCGCACGAGCGGGACACCCCCCGTCACGACGCGCACGGCCGTGCCCGGCCACCCCGAGGGTGCGATCTCGCCGCGCGTCGCCCTGCGCTATGACCTCGATCCTCGGCTCGCGCTGCGCGTTTCGAGCGGCGGCGGTTTTCGCGGACCGTATCTCAACGAGCTGGTGCGCGGTTTCAACGTCGGCGCCGTTTTCGATGCGCCAAATCCCAAGCTCGTCCCCGAACGCAGCGTCACTGACGATGCCGGTCTCGATTACTTGCTCGGCGCCGGTCGCATCGCGCTCGATGTCTTTCAAACGCGCGTCAACGATGCGATTGCTTTCGTGACGATCTCGCCGGCCGAGATGATGCGCGAAAACCTGAGCCGGACGCAGACCAACGGCGAAACCTTGACCTACACGCAGCCGCTCGGTATCTGCACGCGCCTGCGCGTCTCGGGTACGGCGCAGAATCCGCGCGTGACCAACGGGCCCACGAACACGATCGGCAAGCAGCTCGAACTCGTTCCAAACGAATCGGCCGACGTCGGGATCGACGCGGCCGGGCGCGGCCCGCTCTCCTACTCGATCGACGGTGCGTATCTCGGGCAAACGTATGCCGATTCACTCGAAGCCGAACCCCTCGGCGCGGCGCTCCTGTTCGGAGGCACGATCCGCGCGACGACGACCTCGGGCACGACGTTCACGTTGGCCGGCGAGAACCTCACGCACCAAACCTACCTCACGAACATCGATCGTTACGGTGTGCCGCTCACCGTCAGTTTTCGCGTCGGCATCCCGATCGGATCGGGAGCGCAACAGCCGGCCATGTCGCCCTGCCGAGAGTAAGCGTCCGCCGATCAGAGCCTCTTGCGGCGAGGCGAACAATACCACGAGTTTGCGAAGAACGGATCGAAGTCAGCTGCGAGCACCGCATCGAGCGCCGTCCCGAACTCGAGTTCACGCCGGTCCGTGCAAAACGCGCGTTCCGCGTTGGCGGCAAACACGCGCGCGCGCGATTCGCACGACGCGGCATCCGGGAAGGGATCGAGAAAGAGCCGCGCCTGGTTCGGCGCCGACGGCGTACCGAGATACAGCGCCCAGCGGTCGACCACGTGCGGCCGGACCGCGAGCAGCGCGCAGAGCACCGCAGCGGCTGCGAACGACGCGAAAAGCGGCGTTCGGCGCGTCATAGGACCTGGATCTTCGCCATCATGCCGCCGTCCTCGTGTTCGAGAAGGTGGCAGTGAAACAGGAAGGTGCCGCGTACGATCGGGTTGCGAAAATCGATGAGTACGTGGGTGGCGGACGGCGAGCCGTCCGGGTGAACGATCGGCAGGGTGAATGAATCGGTCCAGCGAGCCGGTTGCGGTGCGCCGTCAACGTCCAAGACGATGAAGTGTACTTGATGGATATGGAAGTCGTGCACCTCGGTTGTTGCGTTCGTGAGCGTCCACTCTTCGACCGTGCCGGATTGTGCCACGAACATCGGGGCCGCCGTCGGGCTGTACTGCTGCCCGTTGAGATAGAATCCGTTCGCGTCTTCGGTGAACGCGACGGTGCGATTCTGCGCGACGGCCGCTCCGACAGGTTCGTCGTAGGTACCGAGCGCTCGCGGCGTCGCGCCGGGCACGGGGACGGCGGGCAACCCCGCCGGCGCGCCGATCCCGATCACGCCCAAAACCTGCGGCGGGTTGGGATCGCCACCGGGCCCCGTATCGAAACACGCCGTGCGAAACGCAACGCCGCCGTGCGCCGGACCCGTGACGATGACGTCTGTGCGACCCGCCGGCGGAATCACGACGTCCGCAACGTTTTGCTCGGTTCCGCCCGGATATTGTTTGAGCGCGACGCCGTCGATCGACACGAGATGCAGCATCTGGCCTTCGACGCTCAGATCGAAATAGCCGTCGGCAGAGGCGTTGATGATGCGCCAAAGCTGCTGCTTGCCCGGCTGCATGAGGATCGGGCCGCCGGCGTCGCGTCCATCGATCGTCGTGTACTCGCCGCCGATGCCGAAGGGCTGGGAGCAGACCGAAGACGTGCTCGAGGCCGCAGCGCCGCGTCGCCGAGCCGATAACAACGAGAACTTCGGCGCTTGCAGCACGTTGCGCAGAATCATGATGCGCTCGGGCAGCCCCGCCGTCTCCGAAGCGATCGACGCGAGCCCATCGATAACGATCGCCCCCGACATCCCGTTGTAGACCTGCCAATTCGATTCGCCGTGCGGGTGCGGGTGGTACCAATAGACTCCCGGAGGCTGCGAGGCCGGAATGTTGATCTGATAGTGCAGCGTTTGGCCGGGCATCGCGAGGATGTCGATCGAGTCGTCACCGGGCGCATTCGGCGAGACGGTGAGACCGTGGAAGTGCAGACTCGTTGCGTTGAGCGGTTCGACCGTCGAGGGCGGCAGTTCGTTTGCGTAGGTGACGTTGATCGTGTCGCCGGGTGAGATCCGAATCGTCGGGATGACGAGCGCGCCGTTATAGGAGATCGCAGGTCCACCGGTGGCTGGATCGATCACCGCGGCCAGCGAGACGTTCGCGACCCCGCCCGAGCTGCTCACCTCAATCGGGTTGGCTAGATCGGCCGCAGACGCCGGATGCGCCGGCGTCGTAATCGGCCCCGACGATCCGCCGCCGGCTACGTTGCAACCGCTCGGGGCGAGCGCTGCGCAGAACAGCAATGCCGCCGCAATAGGACCCGAACGTGGCACGAACCGACCTCCTGTTAGGAAAACCTAAATCCCTCGAGGGTATTCTCCTATCTTTTGAATTACCTTCACCTAATAAAAGGATTAGGATTACCTAATTCGAACGACGCCGCTCCAACCCAGGCCCCTGAAAGGTCCGCCCCGTTGGCTTGTGCACGCCGAAGGCAGCCTCGTCTCATGCTCGCGTTGACTTTCGGGCTGGTTCTGGCGGCCGGCTCGATTGGTACTGCGGCGGCGGCCGGGCTGACCGGCACGGTCGCCGCGAGCGATGGCACGCCGGTCGCCGCGGCGCGCGTGATCCTATCCGGAAACGGTCCCCCTCGAATAGCCCTGAGCGACCCCAAAGGGCGGTTCACGATCGCCGGCCTGCCCCCGGGAACATACTCGGTGGCATCCTCCGCAACCGGTTACAGTCCGATCGCCGGCCGCACGGTCCAAGTGGTCGACGGCAACGAGAACGAGATCGATCTCGTCCTATCACGCGCCCAGGCTTCTTCGCTCACAGTCATTGGAACCGTCCGGGCGAACGGCCGGCAAACGCTCTCGACCGCGCCCGGGCAAAGTCTCGATATCGCTGCCGCACCGTACGCGCAGAGCGGCGTCACGCGCACGAGCGATATCTTACAGCAAGAGCTCTCGACGACCGTGCAGCCGGTCATCGGCGGCGGCCTCAACGCGCCGGCGGTCGTCTCGCTGCGCGGTCCCGATCCGAGCGAGACGCTCGTCGACATCGACGGCCACGGGGTTAACAGCGGCGCAACCGGAGATTTCGATCTCTCGCTGCTCGATCCGGCGGATCTTCAGAGCATCCAAGTCGTGTACGGCATCGGGCCGTCCTCGCTCTTCGGCCCAAATACGCTCGGGGGCGCGTTAAACGTCCGCACGCTCGAACCGACTGCGCAAACGCATATCTTGGAACGGATCACCGCCGGCACGTACGATACGAACGGGGAGACGCTTCAGGCGACCGGAACGAGCGATCGCCTCGGCTACGCCTTTTCGTTCCATCGCCTCACCTCGGGAGGCGAACTTTCGAACTACCCGATTCCGGCCGCGCCATTCGGGGGCAGCGGCTCATCGACGGTGGGTAACGCGCTCGACGCTTCCTCGACGATCGCGAAGCTGCGCTATTCGCTCTTCAACGGCGCCGGTTTCATCGGCGTGTCGTTGCGCGATCAAGCCGTCTACCGCGACATCTCGGCCACGACGTCGTCGTACGACGTCGATACGGACACCTTTTCCAGCGAAGCGGGTTCGTCGGTCGCCGCGAACAACGCAGCCTACAGCCTCGACGCGCAGGCGCCGCTCGGACGGCCCAACGCGGACGGCGTGTACGGCACGACGGCGATCTTCCGCTACCAGACCTCGTTCGAGCAGCAGCTCGTCAACGGGGCGGCGGCCGGTTCGTCGCCGTATCTCTTCGACGACCGCGACCTCATCGGCGATACGACGGTCGAAGTCGATCACGTGTTGCCGCACGGCTCGCTCGCGTTCAAACTGGCCCTGACCGACGAAAATCTCGAAACGGGGATCGTCACGGGGACCTCGTTCGCCGACACGGACTCGGCGGAGCGCCGACCCGGCTCGCTCCTTCGCCTCGATGATTCGAGCGGCGGCGGCGGCGCGGTTGGCCTGGGCGGACTCGCGCTCGTCACGCGCGAGACGCTCGCGCAGACGCAGCGCTCGGTCGGCCTGCGCTACTCGCTCGATCCAACCGCGAAACTCCACTATTCGTTCGCCGCGTACTATAGCGATTACAGCACGTTCGGTCGCAGCACGGATCCGCGGGCCGGGTTCGTCTGGACGCCGTCGGGTGATACCGCCGTCCGCCTTTCCGCCGGCACGAGTTTCGAATCTCCGCAACTGTTGTCGCTCGTCGTGCCGCCGCCGTCGACGCTCTACACGCCGACCAACGGCTACGTGACGATCGGTAACCCGAACCTCACGGCCGAACGGGCGACCGAATACGACGCCGGTTACGAGCATCTGTTTCACCTGCCCGGTCATCCGCTGCATCTGGGAGTCGACCTCTTTCGAACCGACCTGCACAACGGTGTCGCGGCGTTCGTGCCGCCGGCGCCGTGCGCTCCGAACGCGCCTCCGACGGCGCTCGAGTACACGACGTGCCTCTCGTACCCGATCAACGTCGCGCGCGGCGTTTACGAAGGGCTGGAACTCCACGGCGATCTCCAGCTGGCGCGCCACACGTCGCTGCACGCGAGTTACGGCATCAACAGCGTCTTCACCGAGTCGGCGCCGCCGTCGAACAACATCGAGGCGGGCGAGCAAAATCTCGGCGTTCCCCTGCACAAGTGGGCGCTATCGATCGAACGCGATCCGGGCGGACTCGGTTTTGCGGCCTACGCGAGGCTTCTCTATGAAGGCTACTACAACGAACTGAATCTGCCGCCGTACGCTACGCTCCGGGCCGGGGTCGCTTGGCATCTGCGCAACGTCGACATCGGGCTTAGCGGCAGCAATCTTACCGGCGCGTACGACTTCAAACTCACGCGCGTCGGCGGCGGCCTGCCCTACGGCGCACTGCCCCTGGCTGACGGCGGCACCGGCGGAACGATCCCAACGAACGCAATACCGCTCGCGGGCCCGCAATTCATCCTCTCACTGACGCATCACGTCTAAGAGGTCTCGCTCCGAAGCCCGTCGATATGATCGACCTATGAGACGTCCACCATCGTCTCTCATGTTGCTGTCGGGCTTCGCGATCGCGCTGATTGCGGCCGCGCTCGGTGACCCGTTGGTCGAGACCGTCTCGAACACGGGAATCTTCGGTCGCGCATTCATCGACGACAACCATCAGAGCGTGGCGACCGTACTCGTCGCCGGGCTCGTACTAGGACTCTTGCTCCTGGTTGTTCGCTTCCGTTTCGCGTCCGCACGTGCGAGCAAGGGTTCACCCGACTGGTTGCATGAGGTCGTCTCGGGCCTTTCGCGTACGTCGTCGTCGCGCCACATCGCGCCGATTTTCGGGGCGCAGCTGGCCGTGGTCTATGCGATGGAGTCGTGCGAGCAGCTCCTTGGCCCGGGGGCATCCGTCCACGGCCTTTCGTGGCTCGGTGCGCCGCTCGTCGTCAGCCTGCCCATGCACTTCGCCGTGTGCGTATTCTGCGCGTGCGTTATCCGCCACGCGACCCGCTCGATACTGCCGGGCTTTATCGCCGCAATCTGCGATGTTCTCGATCGCATCCTCGTCGAGTTCGCGCGCGATGCGGCCCGTAGCGTTTTTGTCAGCTCGATCGAGCAACTCGTTCGCCACGTTCGGCTCACCGCGGCCCAACGGATCCGCGGACGTGCGCCGCCGTCCCTCGCAACGCTCGCCTGATTTTCTTCGACACGTTGCTGTAGCGGAGCCGTCGCGCTCCGCAGGGGGAATTCATGAAAACGTTGCCGCGTTTGCCGGCCCTTTTCGCGTTGATCGTTGTGGCGCTCGCGACGTCATCCGGTATTGCTGCCGCCGCCGAAGCGACGACCGGCATCATCACGGGGACGGCTACGAGCGATTCCGGCCTGCCGCTCCCCGGAGTCGTCGTTTCGGCCGCGTCGCCCTCGGGGCGAGCCGCGACGACAACGGACGCGAGGGGACATTTCACCCTGCTTGGGCTTGCGTCCGACACGTACGAGGTTTCAGCGCAGGCCGGCGGCTACCAACCCTTCAGCGAGCGCGTGACCGTCGGCCCGGGCCAAAGCCAACGGGTCGCATTCCAACTCGTGAAGCTCCTGCGGACCGTCGCCACCGTGCATGCGACAAGCGCCCCGTTCGCGCTCGGCGATCCGACCGATTCGTACGTGGTGAGCGGCGACGCCGCCCGCGCACTTTTCCCGACGGCGGCCTCCGCGGGCCTGGCAAACTACACAGAAGGTACGGTGCAAGGCGCGATCGCTAACGTCCCCGGCGTCGATCTCGATGAGTTTGCCAACGCGATCCTGCGCGGTGGGAAGGTCGGCGATGCCGTGTTCGACTTCGACTCCATTCCCATCCCGCAGGGCCTGATCGCGGAGCCCGGCGGCAACATCGACGGCGCGCAATTGCCCACGACGGGTGTCGCTTCGACGACGACGACGCTTGCCGGGTACACGAGTGAGGGCGACAACTCGCTCGCCGGCGTGATCAATCAAATCGCCGCGGTCGGAACGTATCCGAGCCGCACCACCGTCGAGCTTGCGGAAGGCGCCGGCACGCGGCTGCAGCAGGCCGACTTCGAGTTTCTCGGCGCCTCGCCCGATCTACGCTGGCGCTATGCGTTCGCGGCACGCACGGGATCCCAATATCTCACGTACGGGAACGGCCAGACGTTCTACCCCTCCGAAGCCGCGACGTACGGCATCGCGCTCCAAGACCGGAGCCAGTTTTCGTTCGAATCCAACGTGCATTATCGCGTGACGCCGAACGACGACATCTCGGTGCTCGCAGTCGGGGGCCAGGCAAAATACGACCAGTACGGTTCGCCGTATCCCGGCGAGACGGCCGGTGTGCTCGACGGAGCCGGCGCGAACGGCAACGTCGTGCCCTTTCCCGGAGTAGCGAATCAAGCCGCACCCGTTACGTTTGCTTCGAGCATCAAAGGTTCGTACGACGCGCTCAAGGCTCAGTGGTTGCATACCGGCACAAAGCTGCTCTCGCGCGTGCAGCTGTATTCTTCGGAGTTCGGGTCGTCGGCGGGCGGCCCGTTCTGGGATGAGAACGGCTGGCCCGACGGCGCGATCTCGCTCTCCGAGACTTCGGCGCAACGCCAGGTCGGCGTCAACTACGACGGCGACGGGATCTTCGGTCGCAATCGCGTGCGCTTCGGCGCAGAATATCGCATCAACACCTCGCTCCTCGATCAGATCGTACCGACCGCGGATGAGTTCATCACGTCGCGTCCCACCGTGCAGTCGTACTTAACCTACCTGAGCGATACGTACAGTGCCTCGAATCGCCTCGATCTCTTGGGAACCGCGCGGGTGATCGACGCGCACATCAAACCGAGCGACGGTTACACCTACGACGTCGGAGCGATCGATCCGCATTTCGGCGCCTCCTACCGTCTCGGGAGTTCCTTCGCCCTACGGGCGACTTTCGACCACACGACGGTCGCCCCGGCTCCGCTCGAAGCGGACCGCACCGATTCGACCAACCTCCAGGCCAACGGTAGTCTTGCGCCCTTTGTTGCGCTTGCGCCGGAAACGGGCAACGAATTTACGTATTCCTTCGAGACGAGCGGTCGCACCCAACTTCGCGCGACGTATTATCAGGAGTTCGAGCACAACCTGATCGACGTTCTGCCATTCAATTTTCGCTCGGCAGTCGCGGCGGGAGTATACCCAAACGGGGTCGGCGTTCCCACGAACGTCGGAGACCTGCGTGCAAACGGATTCGAACTCTCGGCAAAAAACGGCGGCTTCACCTTCGATGCGAATCTCATACGCGCGTACTCGTCGAGCGCTTCGCAATTCTCTTACAACGATCTCAACGGTCCTGCTGTGGCAGCAGGCCACCTTTTCCCGGTGAGTTACGAACCGGATCTCACGGCCGTGCTCTCGTACGAATTTCAAACCGGCCATCGCCGGCTGCGGATCACGCCGTCCCTGTCGTATGAAACCGGCTATCCGTACGGGAACGGAAAAGACATCTACATCTTCAACCCGGTAACCAACAAGCCGGAACTCGTTCCCAACGACAACTACTGGAATCCGGGCTACAACTATTATTTCTTAGCGAACCCCGCTGTGCCGTACAACGCGCAGACGAACCCCTACATCGGGAATCTCGGTACCAACGAAGGGAGCGATCCCAATACGCTACGGTCGATGCCGCAGATCCTCGTCAATCTGCACGTCGAAGGCGATATCTCACCGCGCGCGACCCTGATCCTCGACGTTGCGAACGTCTTCGGCGAGTGGTCTCCGACGGTGTATCAGGGCAATCCGTATTTGATCGGGCCACCGGGCTATGCCGGAGGCAACCCGTACTACGAATCGGCGTACTATGCCGACGCCGGATATGCGAATCCACCGAACGAGCCTCAAGTCTACACGCTCGGGAACGGCGTTCCGACGAATAACGGCTACTCCGCAGTCGTACCCTGGAGCTACGGGCGCGGCGGCTACGTTCCGCAATCCTACCCGCTCGGCCGCACGATCGAACTGCGCTTGCGCTACCGGATGTAACCGCCCGTCGCGCGCAAATGGATGTCGCGCGTGAGCGGAGGCGCCCAAGCTGTCATGCTGAGCGAAGGCGCGCAAGCGCCGGAGTCGAAGCACCGCCGAGTTTATGGCCGTGCGCCGTCGGCCCTTCGACTGCGCTCGCTGCGCGAGCTTTGCTCAGGGTGACATGGGGTGCAGGTGCTGGTTGCGGAAGGCGGCCCAATGGCCGGCCGCGATCGCGTCTCGGGCCTCGGCCATCAGTTGTGAGAAGAGCGCGAGGTTGTGATAGGACAGGAGCCGCGGACCGAGCATCTCATCCGCGCGAAAGAGGTGCGAGACGTAGGCGCGCGTGTACGTCGCGCAGACGTAGCAGGCGCAGGTCTCGTCGAGTGGTCGCGCGTCGCGCGCGAACGCGGCATTTTTGATGTTGAGGTCCTCGGTGCGCCCAAGCGCGCGCCCGTTGCGCCCACAGCGCGTCGGGTAGACGCAGTCGAACAGATCGATCCCGCCGTCGATCCCGGCGAGCAGATCGCTCACGGTTCCGACGCCCATCAGATAGCGTGGCTTGTGCGCGGGCAAAAGCGCCGCGGTGAAGCGCGAGATGCGGTGCAGCTCCTCGCGCGTCTCGCCGACGGAAAGCCCGCCGATCGCGTAGCCCGGCAGTTCGAGCGCGACGAGTTCGCGCGCGCTGCGCTCGCGGGAGCGTTCGTCGAGGCCGCCTTGCACGACGCCGAAGAGCGCCGTCTCGGGACGCCGGCGGGCCGCGGCGCAGCGTTGTGCCCAGGCGCTCGTAAGTCGCACCGCTTGGTCGATCTCGCCCGCGGGAGCCGGGAGCTTGACGCAGACGTCGAGCGTCATCGCAACGTCGACCCCGACGTCTTCTTGAAACGCGACGACGTTCTCGGGCGTGAACTCGTGCTCGCTACCGTCGAGATGCGAGCGAAAGCGCACGCCATGCTCCGAAAGCTCGCGCCGCGATTCGAGCGAGAAGACTTGAAAGCCGCCGCTGTCGGTCAGGATGTTGCGATCCCAGCACATGAACGCGTGCAGCCCGCCGAGCGCTTCGATCGTCTCGCGCCCCGGCCGCAGCCAGAGATGATAGGTGTTTGCCAGGACGATTTGTGTTCCGAACGCGCGCAAGTCGTCGGGGGTGAGGCCTTTGATCGTTGCCGCCGTCCCGACCGGCATGAACGCCGGCGTCTCGACGTCGCCGTGCGCGAGTGAAAGCGTGCCGCGCCGCGCGGCGCCTTCGGTTGCGCGCAGCGTGAAGCGGCCGGCACCGCTGGAAATCACGCGCGCAGCGTATCGCGCGCGGCGAGATAGTCCGCCGGCGGCGGTGCTTCGAAGGCGAGCGGCTCGCCCGTGAACGGATGGGTGAAGGCGAGCCGCCACGCGTGCAGGGCTTGGCCCGGCAAGTCGAGGCGCGGCTCGATCTTTCCGTAAACGGGATCGTTGACGATCGGATGCCCGAAGGCGGCGAGATGGACGCGAATCTGGTGCGTACGCCCCGTCTCGAGAACGAACGCTAGTTCGCTGTGGCCGTGCAACTTTTCGCGCAACTCGTAGTGCGTGACCGCGGGTTTGCCGTCGGCGCGAATCGCATACTTGAGGCGGTTGTGGGGATCGCGGCCGAGCGCACCGTCGATCGTCCCCTTCGGATACGTTGGGATGCCGACAACCAGACCGAGGTACGTGCGGTCGAACTCGCGGCGCATCAGCGCCTTGCTGAGCGCGCGCATCGCGGCCTCGGTTTTCGCGACGACGAGCAAGCCCGACGTGTCGCGATCGAGTCGATGGACGAGCCCCGGCCGCAGCGGATCGCCGGGCAGCACTCCGGCGTGCGACAGCAGCGCGTTGACGAGCGTGCCGTCGCGCGCGCCGTGGGCGGGATGGCTGACCATCCCGGCGGGCTTGTCGACGACGAGGAGGGTCTCGTCTTCGAAGACGATGTCGAGTTCGATCTCTTCGGGTTGCGCGTCGAGTGCGACCGGCTCGGCGATCGCGAACTCGAGCAGGTCGCCGTCGGCAACCGGAGTCGCTTGCTTCGGCAACGACCCATTGAGACGCACCCCGCCGGCGCGAATGGCGCTTGCGACCTGCGCGCGCGACGCCCCCGAGAGACGTGCGATCGCGACGTCGCAGCGCGCCCCGGCCTCGTCCGCGGTCACCCGGTGTGAGACGACTGCCGAGGACGCTATTGCGGCGATTCCGCAGGCGCGGCGGTTCGCGTGCGCGCGAGCGACGAGAGGATGAGAATCCCGACGCCGATCGTGATGCACGAGTCGGCGACGTTAAAGACCGGCCACCAATGCAGGTCGATGAAATCGACGACGTATCCGTAGTGAAAGCGATCGACGATGTTGCCGACCGCGCCCCCCGCGATCGCGCCGAAGGCGACCCGCACGAGGACCGATTGGGCCGCCGCGTCGCGAAACGCAAACCAGAAGAGCGCGAGCACCGCGATCGCCATCGCGA
>PMHP01000017.1:31460-38581 GCA_003158195.1 Vulcanimicrobiota bacterium
ACGTACTGGTAGAAGAAGCCCGCGATCCGGGTGAACTGATCGGTCGCGACGACGATCCCGGTCGCGACCAGGACCGCGCCCGACGTTGCCTCGATCGCGGGCAGGAAGCGCTTGATGCGGTTGAGCGTTCCGAGCGATTGCGTGATCGCGGCGGCTGTAACCAGGAACGGGATCGCGAGACCCATCGAATACACGAACAACAGCATGGTCGCTTCGCCGAGCGTTTTCGTCGAGGCCGCGAGCAGAATTATTCCCGAGAGAATCGGACCGATGCACGGCGACCAGCCCGCCGCGAACCCAAGCCCGACGAGAAACGATACGACCAGCGACGGTTTGCGGGATTGCACGCGCACGCGCTTGTCCATGTTCAATGCGGGAATCTTGAGCACGTGCATCATGTGGAGGCCCAAAACCACAATGACGGCGCCGCCGCAGATCTCGACGAGCCGCTTGTGATCCGCGAACACCCCGCCGACCGCGCTCGCTGAAAGCCCGATGGCCACGAAGATCACGGTAAAGCCCGCGATGAACGCGAGCGCGTGCCCGAATACGTGCAGCTTCGCCTGCGCACTGGACTCGGCTTTGAGGTCTTCGACGCTCGTGCCGGTCAAAAACGACAGGTAGCTCGGCACGAGCGGCAAGACGCAAGGCGAAACGAACGAGACGAGACCGGCCAAAAACGCCGTTGCGAGGTTGAGCTGGTGCACTGCTAGATTCTACGACGCCTCGTCAAGGGCGCCTGTGAGCCGCCTTGTCACCCCGAGCCTGTCGAGGGAGGCCACTACACGCATCGCGCGCCCTACCGGCCGGGGCGGGTACAAGCCGTAGAGAAAGGTGGCGGCATGCTTGCGACGCTCGTGGACCGCGCGGGTATCGAGCTCTCGACCGTCGATTCGGCATTGGGCCGGTGGACGCACGCCGCGTGGCGGCCCGCGACCGGCGAGCCGTTAGCGGGGCTTGTCGACCACATTTGGTACTTCGAAGGGACGCTCGCCCACGCGTGGGAGACGGTTTTTCCGAGCGGAACCCTCGAGCTGATCGTTCAGCTCGACGAACCGCACCGTCCCGCCGGCGGATCGCAGCGCTATCCGCCGCTCGCGCTGACCGGCATGCAGACGACCGCGCTCACGGTCGAGGCCCCCCGAGGGTTATGCCGCGTGCTCGGCGTGCGGGTGCATCCGGCGGCCGCCTACGCGCTGCTCGGGCATTCGTTTGCCCCGGCGGTTGGGGCGACGATCGACCTCTGCGACGTGGCCGGGCGCAGCGCGGAGGAACTCGGCGAGCGCTGCGAAGCGGCACGAGACGCCGCCGGACGGGTCGCTGCGGCGATCGATTGGACCGAAGCGCGACTCGGGCGCGCGCGCGAAATCGCGCCGTACGTCGCATACGCCGCGGCGCGGATCGAGCGTGCCGGGGGCGACACGGCAATCGCGGGATTGCAGCGGGAGCTCGGCATCCCGGACAAGCGCTTCGTCGCCGCCTTTCGCGAGCAGATCGGCGTCGTGCCGAAGCGCTACGCCCGGATCGTCCGATTCCGCCGGACGCTCGCGCTGATCGACGCGGGAGCCGGTAGCCTCGCCGAAATTGCCGGAGCTGCCGGCTACTACGACCAGGCGCACATGAGCGCCGAGTTCGCGGCCCACGCCGGGCGCAGCCCAACCGCCTATCTCGCCGCGCTGCGCTACCCCGGAAGCTCCAGCCTGGCCGCGGACCCCCTCTGAGAAACTCATCCGGCGCCCCGCGTCGCGCGTACTATGGGTGAGATGAGGGACGACGAACTCGCCGAGGATTTCGTCGCTCGGCGTCCGGAGGCACTCGAGGCCGCCTACCGCGCCTACGCCTCGACCCTCTACTCGGTTGCACGCCACGTGCTCGGCAGCGACTCCGACGCACAGGATTGCGTCCATGACGCGCTCTTGCGGGTGTGGGGCCGACCGGGGACCTACCGTCCCGAGCGTGGGAGTTTACGAACCTTCCTCTCCGTCTGCGTGCGCAATGAAGCGATCGGGCGCAAACGCGAGGCCGCGCGTCACTTCCACATCGAGCAACGCGCCGCGCTGGCAGAACCCGAGCAACCCTACGAAATCGAAATTGAAGATCCCGTCGATCGCGCGCGCCTCCACGAGGCGCTCGCAAAGCTGCCAAGCGAGCAACGCCAGGCTCTCGAACTCGCCTACTTCCGGTACCTTTCACACACGCAGATCGCCGAAAAATTGGGCGTCCCGCTCGGAACGATCAAGAGCCGTTTAGCGATGGGTCTCCGGAAACTCCAAAACGCGCTGCCCGTGCCATCGGCCAGTACACTATGAAGGACGAACACATGGGCGAAGCCATCGAACTCTACGCGCTGGGCGCGCTCGGCCGCGACGAAGCTCGTGAGGTCGAAGACCACGCTGCCGTTTGCGCCGACTGCTCGCGACTGCTCGGCGAGGCCGAGCGCACGGTCTTCGCGCTCGACGAGCTGACCGTGCCGCAGCTGGAAGCTCCGCCCGAACTCGGCGCGCGAATCGCGGCTTCGAGCCGCGTCGTCGTACCACTTCGCTCGCGTCGCCCGAACGTTGCGCTTTGGGCGGCGCTTGCCGCCGGGTTGCTGGTCGCCGGATTTGGCGCGACCGTAACGCACGAGATCCGAAACGACCGCGCAACGATCGCTGCCGACGACCTTGCGTTCTCGTCAATCGCCGTCTCGCACTTCCTGCACACGACCTTCACGAAGCGCTCCCCCGACGCACCGACCGCAAAAGTGCTCTGGGGTAAAACGCCGCACTGGTTTTACGTGATCGTCGACTCGGCTTCGTGCGATTGCAACGTGGTCGAAATCACTTCGAGCGGCGAACGCGACTTGGGGCCGCCCGCGCCGCGCGGCAACACTGCCACAATCTTCGTTCCCGACGCCCCGGACGCGAAGGGCCTCGAGCTGCGCACCGGCACGCGCGTGCTGGCATCCGTGCAGCGACCCATGTCACCCTGAGCGGAGCTCGCGCAGCGAGCGCAGTCGAAGGGCCAACGGAGTTCCGCCATACGCCGTCTGTCCTTCGACTGCGCGCCTTCGGCGCTTCGCTCAGGATGACACGGGTCGCGCGTCCCCTAGCGTGCGGCCGAGTACGGCGCGAATCGCTTCGGTTAGCGTTGCGAGTTCGTCGGAGGCGATCGTGAAGCTCGGGGCGAGATAGACGATTTGACCGAAGGGGCGAATCCAGACGCCGCGCTCGACGAATGCAGCGCGGAGCGCGGCGACGTCGGGTTCTTCCGCGAATTCGACGACTCCGACGGCGCCCCGCACCCGCACGTCGGCAACGCCTGGCAGGTCGCGGCACGGCTCGAGCCCTTCGCGCAGAGCGGTTTCGATCGCCGCGACTTGCGCGAGGCGCGGCTCGCTTGCGAACAAGCGCAGCGATGCGTTTGCGGCCGCGCAGGCGAGTGGGTTGCCCATGTAGGTTGGGCCGTGGCGCAGCGAGACGGTCGGATCGTCGGAGCGGAATGAATCCTGGATTTCGCGGCGCGCGATCGTTGCGGCGAGCGGCAAGGTGCCGCCGCTAAGCGCTTTGGAAAGCGTGACGATGTCGGGGACGACACCGGCCCACTCGAGCGCGAACATCGAACCGGTTCGTCCGAAACCCGTGAAAATCTCATCGAAGATCAGGAGCATTTCGAACCGATCGGCGAGCCGGCGCAGTCGCGCGAGGGTCGCCGCGTCGTGAAAGCGCATCCCGCCCGCGCCTTGAATTGACGGCTCGACAATCAACGCGGCAATCTCACCGGCAGAGCGCTCGAACACGGCCGCGAGCGCCGCTTCGCTCTCGTCGTCGACCGGTAACGGCAGTGACGTTTCGAGCCGTACGTGAGCGGTGAAAAGTTCGGCGTCGGGGTGAAAATCCGGCGCGACCGAGATCGTGCCGAAAGTGTCACCGTGATAGCCGTGTGCGAAGCCGGCGACGCGGCGCTTCCGTGGAAAGCCGCGATTATTCCAATATTGGATCGCGATCTTCAGCGCGATCTCGACCGAAACCGAGCCCGACTCCGAGATGAAAACGCGGTCGAGTCCCGGCGGCAGCAGCGCCGCGAGCCGGCGCGCGAGTTCGAGTGCCGGCTCGTGGACGAAACCGCCGAACATCACGTGGGGAAGGACGCGCGCTTGCTCCGCAATTGCGTCGACGATCGCGGGATGGTTGTAACCGTGGCAGGCGGTCCACCACGAGGCGATGCCGTCGATCAACGCGCGACCGTCGGCGAGCACGATGCGGCTCCCGTGCGCGGTCGCGACCTCGAGCGCCGGAGCGGCCGTCTTCAAGGACGCATACGGCGGCCAAATGCGCGCGAGGTCTTCGTCGCGCGAGCGGCTCGGACTCAGCTCGCCGCCGTCATGCCCAACCGTTCGAGCAGTGCGAGGTCGCGCTCGTGTTGCGGGTTAGGCGTCGTCAGCAAGCGTGGCCCGAAGAAGATCGAGTTGGCGCCGGCCATGAAGCACAGTAACTGCGTCTCGTCGCTCATCGCTTCGCGGCCCGCCGAGAGACGCACCATCGAGGCCGGCATCAGCACGCGAGCGGCAGCGATCACGCGCACGAAGTCGAGCGGATCGATGTCCTTGCTCTCGGCGAGCGGCGTCCCCGCAACGCGGACCAAGAGATTGATCGGAACGCTCTCCGGATGCTCGGGTAGCGTTGCG
Organism: Vulcanimicrobiota bacterium; assembly: GCA_003158195.1. GTDB lineage: Bacteria > Vulcanimicrobiota > Vulcanimicrobiia > Vulcanimicrobiales > Vulcanimicrobiaceae > Palsibacter > Palsibacter borealis. Next base: position 36,127 of record PMHP01000017.1, read on the forward strand.
AGCGCGTGCAGCATGCCGATGCGGTCTTCGACNNAGGTTGTGATTGTAGTAATCGAGCCCGGCGGCGCGCAGCCGATCCGCCTGCGGTCGCGTCAGCATCCCGAGGGTTGCGCACGTCTCGAGGCCGAGTTCTTTGACCCCCGCAACCATCGCGCAGACCGGCTCGAGGTCGCGATCGCGCGGCGAGCGCCAGGCGGCTCCCATGCAGAAGCGCGTGGCGCCGGCATCTCTGGCTCGCTGGGCCGTCGCGAGGACCTCATCGAGCGGCAATAGCGGAGAAGCCGAAACTTCCGTGTGATGGCGTGCGCTCTGCGGGCAATACGCGCAATCCTCGGGACAGCCGCCGGTTTTGATCGACAGCAGGGTCGAGAGCTGCACTTCGGCCGGCTTGAAGTGCGCGCGATGCGCCGCCTGAGCGCGAAAGAGCAGTTCGGGAAGGGGCAGTTCGAGGAGCGCGCGGACTTCGTCCCGAGTCCAGTCCGTGCGAATAGCTTCGGGGGCGGTCGTGGGCGCGGCGGTCGCCGTCATGCGATTATCCTCGAACAGGTCTCGGGTGGGCGGAGTTGGGAACTTCAAGCGGTCCTTCGGATGCCTTTGGGAGGCGTGGTTCGATACATCCTTTGCAAACGGCGCTCGAACGCGTCGCACAACAGAAGCTCGCCGACCTCGAACGCCGCCATCTCGTACGCGCGCCGCTCGTCACCGCGCCCGCCGGCGGCGCCTGGGTCGAGCGCGAAGGCCGGCGGCTGCTTTCGTTTTCGAGCAACGACTATCTTGGCCTGACCCGGCATCCGGCCGTGCGTGCTGCCGCGATCGGCGCGATCGAGCGCTACGGAACCGGGGCCGGGGCGTCGCCGCTCGTGACCGGTTATCATCCGCTCGCCGAGCGCCTCGAGTTGGAATTGGCGCGCTTTTTGGGCTGCGAGGGCGCATGCCTTTTCGGTGCAGGGTATCTTGCGAACCTCGGCACGATCGGTGCGATCGTTGCCGGCGAGGATGCGATCTTCATCGACCGGCTGGCGCACGCATCGATATGGAACGGCGCGCGGCTCTCAGGCGCCCACGTCGAAGCGTTCGAGCACAACGATCTCGAGGACCTCGCCCTGCGCTTGCGCGAGCGGCGCGGCGGCGTGCGTTACGCGCTCGTGCTCACCGAAGGCGTCTTCTCGATGGACGGCGATATCGCGCCGCTGCCGGAACTGGCAGAGCTGGCGGCGCGCTACGACGCGTGGGTGCTCGTCGACGACGCGCACGGCTTGGGAACGCGCGGCGGTGGAGCCGGCTCGACCCATGCGTTCGCTGCGCCGCTCGCGCTCGACGTGCACGTTGGGACGCTCTCGAAGGCGCTCGGGAGCTACGGCGGCTTCGCCTGCGGTTCGCGCGCGCTCGTCGCGCTGCTGCGCAATCGCGCGCGCAGCTTCATCTACTCGACCGCGCCGCCGCCGTCAGCGGTCGCAGCCGCGCTTGCAGCATTGCAGATCGTCGCGGACCAGCCGGAGTTAGCCGGCGTGCCGCACGCGCGCGCACGCAGCTTCGCCCGCGCCACCGGATTGCCCGAGCCGGCGAGCCACATCGTGCCGCTCGTCATCGGCGCGGCCGATGCGGCCCTCGCCGTGTCGGCGCAGCTGGAAGCGCGCGGCATCCTCGTGACCGCGATCCGTCCGCCGAGCGTTCCGGAAGGGACGGCGCGGCTGCGCTGTTCGTTCACCGCGTCGCACACCGAAGACGACGTCGCGTTGCTCGCAGTCGCGATTCGCGAATTGGGGCTGGTCGCGCGCTGAAGACAGCGTATTTCGTCAGCGGTACCGGGACCGATATCGGCAAGACCTACGTCTTGACCGGGCTAATTGCGGCTCTGCGCCGGCGCGGGGAACGTGTGCTTGCGCTTAAGCCCGTCGTGAGCGGTTACGATCCTGCCGATGCGACGGCTAGCGACCCGGCGCGGATATTGTCCGCACTCGATCTGCCGCTGGATGACGCTCATCTCGAAGCGATCTCACCATGGCGTTTTCGCGCGGCCCTCGCGCCCGGCATTGCGGCTCGCTTGGAAGGGCGGGCGCTCGGAGTCGATGCGATCGCCGCCTTCGTGCGCGAGACCTTCGAGCGCTCGTCAGCCGGAGTCGACGCCGGCTTCGTCGAGGGCGTCGGCGGCCTGCTCTCGCCGATCGCGGAGGACGCGACCAATGTCGAACTGATCCGGGCGCTCGGTCTTGGCGTCATTCTCGTCGCCGGAACGTACCTCGGCGCGATCGGTCACGCGCTGGCGACAATCGACGCTGCGCGGCTGCACGGCATCCCGCTTGCTGCGCTTGTCGTAAACGAAAGCGAAGCCGGCGTCATGGCGCCGCAAGACGTCGCAGCGGAGTTGGCGCGTTTCCGGCCGGAACTTCGCGGTGTCCCGCTTGCGCGCGGCGATCCAAACGATGCCGCGACGCGCGAACGCCTCGACGCGGTC
>PMHP01000188.1 GCA_003158195.1 Vulcanimicrobiota bacterium
CGCGCAGTCGAAGGGCAGACGGCGCACGGCCACATCGCGCCGGCGCTTCGACAAGCTCAGCGTTACATGCTTGACAGGTCTTAGGCCAGGGCTAAGCTCTTGCGGTCGATGTCGAACTGGTCTTCGGTGAGGGCCATCGTGCTCGGGCCGCCGTGCTGGATTTCGTGCGCGAGGGCGCTCGTCTTTGGGAGCACGTGTTCGGCGTAGTAGCGGGCCGTCACGAGCTTGGCCGCGTAGAACTCGTCGTCCGGTTTCTTGGCGGCGACGAGTGCGGCTTTGCCCATCATCCACCCGCCCGCGGTGTAACCCCACAGCATCAGATAGGGAACGGAGCCCGCGAACATCGCCTTCACGTCGCCCTTGCCGGAAAGCGCAAGCATGCCTTGCCCACCGAGCCACTGCGACGAGGCGGCAAGCGCCCCGGCCGCAACCCCGAGTTGCTTGCCGATGGCCCGCAGGTCGTCGCGCTCGGACGCTTCGAGTTCCTTGACCGTTGCCTGGATCTGGCCGATCACTTTGAGGGCAGTCTTGCCGTTGTCCTTAAGGAACTTGCGCCCGAGCAAGTCGTTGCTCTGAATGCCCGTCGTGCCTTCGTAGATCTGGCAGATGCGAATGTCCCGATAGTACTGCGCGACGCCGGTCTCTTCGATGTACCCCATCCCACCGAACACTTGCAGCGCTTCCGAAGCGAGCCCGGTCGACACTTCCGTCGACCACGCCTTTACGAGCGGCGTGAACAACTCGACGAGTGACTGGGCCTCGGCCTTGGCGGCCTCGTCGGGATTCGCGTGCGCGTGGTCGAGCATCGCCGCGGTGTAGAATCCGAGCGACCGCATCGCCTCGATCTGGCTCTTCTGGTTCATCAACATGCGCCGTACGTCGGGATGCTCGATGATCCGAACCGGCGTCCACTCCTTGGCCGCAATATCCTTGGACTGCACGCGGTCGCGCGCGTACGAGAGCGCGGCCTGGAACGCCCGGTCTGCGATCGAGTAGCCTTGCACGCCGACGGAAAAACGAGCGGCGTTCATCATGATGAACATGTACTTGAGGCCTTCGTTCTCCTTGCCGATCAAGTAACCGGTCGCGCCGCCCTTTTCGCCGTAGTTCATCGTGCACGTGGGCGAAGCGTGGATGCCCATCTTGTGTTCGATGCCCGCGCACACGATGTCGTTCGGCTCGCCGAGCGACCCGTCCGCGTTCACCAAGCGCTTGGGCACGACGAAGAGCGAGATGCCCTTGACGCCTTCAGGGGCCGTCGGCGTGCGCGCTAAGACCAAGTGGACGATGTTGTCGGTATAGTCGTGCTCGCCGTACGTGATAAAAATTTTCTGACCGCTGATCAAATAATGGTCGCCCTGGGGAACGGCCTTCGACTTTACTTGCGCGAGATCCGAACCGGCTTGCGGCTCGGTAAGGTCCATCGTGCCGGTCCATTCGCCGCTGACGAGCTTGGGGATGTAGCGCTTCTTCTGTTCGTCCGTGCCGCAGAGCAAGATCGCCTCGATCGCGCCCTGGTTGAGGAGCGGCCCGTTCGAGAACGCCATGTTCGCGGACTGCCACATCTCGAGCACCGCCGTGCTGAGGGTCATCGGCAAGCCTTGGCCGCCATATTCGGGCGGCATCGGAAGACCGATCCAGCCGGCTTGCGCAAACTGCCGAAAGGCTTCCTTGAAGCCCTTCGGCAGCGTCACCTTGCCGTTGTCGAAGTGCGCGCCTTCCTTATCGCCCGTCTTATTGAGCGGGTCGAGCACGTTGGCTGCAAAATTGCCGGCCTCTTCGAGGATCGCCTCGAGAACGTCGGTCGTCTCTTCGTAGCCGGGCAGCTTCGCGACGCCGTCGATGTCCGCGATCTCTTTCATGTTAAACAGAAGGTCGCGAAGCGGTGCTTGATATTGGCTCATGCGCTCTCTTTCAAAACCCGGGTTTCGTAAAACGGTGGAAAGGGAGAAAGAACATTCGCTTGCCTGGGCCGGATCCCCGGCAAAACGCATATAGCTTCCAACGTTTTCATGACTCGGAATCTGCGACAAAAGCGGCAGTGTGGATCCGTTCGGCGATCGAGCGCGCCGCCGGCGACGGCAAGAACCCGAGTATGGCGCCGTTCCCGGAGCCGTAACAGACTTCAAGGACGGTGAAAAAGTGGTAGTCCCGCCGGCGCGCCGAGACGATCTGGGTCCACGGAATACAAACCTTGCCGAAGGCGAGGTCGAACGGCCGCATCGGGTGCAGGACGATCCCGGCGGCGTCCAGACCGATGCGCAGGGGCGGCCCGTTAAAGCCGAGCGGGCCGATGATCACGCCGCCGGCCATCTCGGTACCCGCGCGGCTCGACCACGGGAAGCGCCTCGCGAGGGTGTGCCATCCCGTCAAGTACGCGAAGACGAACAGCATCGCGGCAGAAATCAGGAGCGCCACGACCAGGAACGATCCGAACAGCACCGCCGCGCTGCCGGCCGAGATCTCATCAGCCGCTCCGACCATCATCGGGAGGCGGACTTCGACGGTTCTCATGGGGTGTTCTTCGCACACGTGACCGCGCGCAGGGCGCGGTTGCGGGCGCCGCGCCGGCCGTAAATGCGAGCACAAAACGACGTGAGCACTTCGATCATGTCGCGCACAAGATCGTCGTTCTGCTCGTTTTCATCCACGACCAGGATGCGCCGTCCCTGCGCGGCCAGCGCCGACTCCAGGTACTCGACACCAAAGCGCGCGAGCCGGTCGCGATGCTCGACGACAATGGGCGAGAGTGACGGATCGGAGAGTACGCGGCGAAACCGAACGCGTCGCCCATTCATCGCTGAACCGACTTCGGTCACGACTTCGACGACGGGAATCTTTGCTTGCGTTGCCCACGAGGCAATGCGCGCGACTTGGCGGTTGAGATCGTCGCGCTGATCGTGGCTGCTAACGCGAGCGTAGATGACCGCGCGGGTTTGCCGCTCTGGCGCAACGTCGACAAGGATCGTCCCGCTGTGTGTTTGGTGCGCGGGCACGGGCAGCGTCCCATCGCGCCACCAGCGGTAAGCGGTCAGGTAATGCACGCCTTGGAGTTTAGCCCAATCCACCAGCCGCATCTGGGCCGTATACGAGCATACGTTCGTATACTCCTGCTAAATATCGTCAGAGCAGTTCGCGTACCCCTCCCTAGTACGGATAGTTCGTGGCTCGGGGCGTCGGGGTTGCGGTGGGCGCGCCGCTCGGCGTGGCGGTCGCGTGCGGCGTGGCGGTCGGCACGGCGGTCGCAGTCGGGGTCGGCGCGGGCGTCGGGCTTCCTGCCGGGACGGCGCTCGGGGTTGCAGTCGGGGCCGGGGTCACCGACGCGAGCGGGCGCGCTAAGCTGAAGCCTTCCGTTCCGTTGCCGGTGGACACGCCCGGCGAGTCTCCGGTAAACGTGTACAGCGGTGCGCCGTTGTACGCGAGTTGCTTCTGGCCGTTATCGCTGCGCGTGAAGGACGACCACGGCGCAGAAAGCGCTCCCGCCGGCGGCGGTACGGACGGCCATGCGGCGAGGCATCCGCCCGTGCAGTTCGATTTATCCGCCGTGTCGCCGTCGAACGTGTAGACCGGCAGATCCGAGGACGTAACGAATGTGGGAGCGCCATCGATGTTCGCCGTTTGTAGAACGCTACTTCCGGCCGGTGCGGAGGTTGGTGACGCGGTGGATCGGGTTGCGCCGGGAGCCATGTACGAACTGCTGCCGCCGCCTCCGCCGCTGCAGCCGGTGACGAACATGATCCCGGCAAGTCCGAACGTTGCGAGTGACTTGTGTTGCATGACGACGAACGTACGATGCATATCTGAATGAAGTGTGAAAATAACGGCACGCAATCATTCATGAACACTGAAGCCCTGCGCGGGATCCGCGCAGGGCTTCTTTTTCCGGATCGTTATCGTTCTAGTATGGGTTTGGCGCGGGCGTCGGCGTTCTCGTCGGAGCGGCAGTCGCCGACGGCGTAGCGCTCGGGCGAGCAAGGCTGAAGCCCATGACCCCTTGACCGCTCGCTACGCCCGGCGAATCGTCGGCGAACGTGTAGAGCGGCTGACCGTTGTATGCGAGCTGTTTTTGGCCGTTGTCGCTGCGCGTAAACGAAGACCAGGGTGAAGGCAGCGTTCCAGCCGGCGGCGGTACGGACGGCCATATGGCAAGACATCCGCCGGTGCAGTTGGATTTGTCCGTCGTGTCGCCGTCGAACGTGTAAACCGGAAAGTCCGACGACGTGATGAAAGCCGGGCCGCTATCGAGATTTTGCGTCTGAAGGACGCTTTGCGCCGATGGCGCTACCGTTGGGGCTGACGTTGGGGCTGACGTCGGGGCTGACGTCGGCGCCGACGTGGGCGTCGAAGAGGTCGAATGTGTCGTTGTCGCCGGCGTGATCGGCGAGCTGACGCCGCCTCCGCCGCTGCAGCCGGTGATCGCGATGATGCCGGCGAGGCCGAACGTGATGAGTGAAGTGCGTTTCATAGTTCACGAAGATACGGGGTAGGTCTGAACGAAATCTGAAGCCCGCGATGAACCTTACGCCGAGCGGCGGCCCGATTCCAATAGGTCTTCGACCGCGTCTTCGAGGTGGCGCAGACGATTGCACACCGTCGCGACGTGACAATACGGCAGGTAACGCAACATGACGGAGTCGTCGAGGCCCCACGAAACGCGCGGTTCCGGGTTCAGCCAAACGACGCGCTTCGCGCGCTCGTAGAGATGTTTGAGGACGTCGATGCGCGGTTCGCCGTAATTCGAGCGGCCGTCGCCGAGGATGACGACCGTCGTGCGCCGATCGACGGCGTCGGCAAACGCGCTTTCGAAATCTCCGAGGGACCGTCCGTAGTCCGAGGACCGGAAGCCAAGCGCGTCCATCACTTCAACGATCGCCTCTTCGAAGGATTTCGTTTCGAAGATCTCGCTCGTTTCGATCAGGCGGTTCGCAAAAGCAAACGAGCGGACGTCGGCGACCTCTTCGGTGAGCGCGTAGACGAAAAGCAGCAAGAAGTGTGCGAGCGCGGCGACCGACCCGCTGACGTCGCAGAGCAGCATGATGCGCGGCTTCTCGATTCGCACCCGGCGCCACGCCGTGCGAAACGGAACGGCGTCGAAGGCGATGTTGCGGCGCAGGGTGCGGCGTACGTCGAGCCGGCCGCGGCGCGCCCGGCGGTGCAGGCGGCCGTAGCGGGTCGCAAGGCGCCGGGCCATCGCGCGCACGATCCCGCGCATCCGTTCGACGTCACGCCGGTCGACGTTGATCAGGCGGGCGTCGCGCAGGAACTCATCGCGCGCGGCTTCGGGCGCACCCCCGGCCGTCGGCGCTAAGCGCCGCTCGACGATGTCGCGCGCCAGTTCGGCGACCGCGCGGCGCCGTTCGTCGAGAAACTCCGCAATCCGCGCGTCCTCGGGGTTACCGGTTGCGCGAAACCGGGCGATCGTCTCTTCGAGCCCGGCGATGCCCATGATCTCAAGGATGCGCCGCGCGTAGCGGTTGATCTGCGTGAACAGCCGTACGTCCGAGACGTTCGCTTCCGCGGCCGCGGCAAACAGCGCGCGAATCAGCGCGGCCCGATCGTCGTCGAGCAGGATCTGCGCGAGCGTGGAATCGACCTGCGCGTCGATCGGCGCCCGCTCGTCCGGCGGCAGTTCGAGGTTCGCAAGTCCGAAGTAGCGTTCGAAGCACTGATCGAACCGCTCGCGCTCGTCGTCGTCCTTCGCAAGGACGAGCTGCAGCGTGTCCTTGAGGAGCTGCCGATCCTCGTAGCCGACCAGCTCCGTCGCCTCGAACGCCTCGATGCTCTCGGCCACCGAGATCGCAATCCCCGCATTCCGCGCGACGTTCAGGAATCCGATCAGCGGTGCTTTCATTGGAGTTGGGAGTTTCGAGCGTCGCCGTGGCACAAACCTTGGGGCTTCGCGCAGGCTTCGAGGGGCGCACACTTGCGGCCATCTTGAAAAGCGTGGTTGAATCGAAGCGCATGAAATTCGCGACGATCGTGACGGCCTTTCTGTGCGCGGCTCTGCTCGGCGCGCCCGGGGGCGCCGGCGCCGCCGAGAAGACCAGTATCCCGGCGACCACCACGACCCCGCAGTTGCCCGCATATCTCGCGCGCCCCCAGAACGCTGCGCCGGCGCCGGGCGTGCTTATCCTTCACGATTGCAAAGGCCTCAGTCCCCACTACGAAAAGGTCGCCGAGCATTTCGCAAGCCGCGGTTACGTCGCGGTCGCCATCGACTCGCTGTCCCCGCAAAAACTCTCCTCCGGTTGCACGGACGTAGCCGGCCAGGCGCGCACGCAGGCTGCTTACGCCCGCGCCGCGCTCGACTGGATGCGCGCGCAACCCTACATCGACGGTACGCGCCTGGGGCTCTTGGGATACTCGATGGGGGGCATCGCGGCGCTCGACATCGTCGACTCACCGGAGGCAAGCGCAATCCCGGCCGGCCTTCGAGCGGTGGTGGCGTACTACCCCGTCTGCCGCGACCGCGATCCCAAGCGCGTCGCGCTGCCGATTCGGATCCTCGACGGCGGCGACGACGACTGGGCGCCTGCAGCGCCATGCCAGGCGCTCGCCGACGCCGCGACGGCAGCCGGAAAGACGGTTACCATCACGACGTATCCGGGCGCGACCCACGCCTTCAACTTCGATGCCCCCGACCGCATCGAGTTCGGACATCCGATGCGCTACAACGCCGAGGCCGCCTACGAGGCCGGCGCGGAGACGATCATCTTTTTCCACCGGTATCTGAGCGCGACGCCGTAGTCGACTCGAACTAGAGTGCGGCTGAACCGTTCGGTGACGAGCAGCCGCGCGGGATGTTGTCGACCTTCGAGACGAGACTGAGCGGCGGCTTGATCTCGACGAGCGATCCGTCGGCCTGGAGTGTCTGGAGGTTGAACGCGCGTAGGAAAAAGTTGATCCCGTCGACGAGTGCCTGCGGCATTTTGTAGCCGATACCGCCGCCGAGATCGATGTCGAACGTCCCCTGATTGCACGGCATCATACCGACGCCGCCCGCCACCATTCCGGGCCCGGCGCCGTTGCCCATCGACGGGGCCCGCAACGCGGATGCGCCGGCGCTGAACGAGACGTACGGTCCCGTCGCAAAGCCGAAGGCACCGATCCCGACCATGACGCGCGCGCCGTAAGCGAGGACGAGCGAGTTGATGCCGGCAGACATCCCGTCGATGTCTTGCGCGAGATTGTGGTCGGTGTGCAATTCCGAGGGGCCGCCCACGGCCTGCCAGCGGCCATTGACGTACCCGACCGTCAGCGAGCCCGCCATGCGATAGTCGGCCTTCGCGCTCAGCGTCGAGTTCTTGACGCTGAAGCCGGTGCTGAGGGTGATCGAGTTGCGCGCCGTGACGGAGAGCGGAACGGCCATGCCGCCGATGGGCCACGTGATGTCGACCGGCATGTAGATCGTTTTATGCACGTTGCCGCTCAGTCCGACCGGCGATGCGGCGTCGAAGCTTACGTGCAGACCGGCCGCGCCATAAACGGTTACGTCCGCGTCGGTGACCGTACCGTGGACGATTTTCAGACGGAAGTAGATTCGCGGTGCGGACAGTGTGAACGATGTCGCTGCGTCGATCGCGAGATTCGGATCCTTATGCGAAAGGCTCAACCCCAGACCCTCGCACCCGCACGGTCCTAACTGAAAGCCTTGAATGTCGCGCATCTGCGGCAGCGCTCCGATCGTCGGCTCGGGAATCCCGTTCGCGCCGCTCGCGGCATTGCCGATCGCGTTTGCGGCCCCGGCCGGCAGGTTGGGGTCTGCCGGTGCGATCTGCATGTCGGAGGCGAAACGGACGAACCCGCCGTCGGAGGGCTGCCCAGGCATCTCCGGGATCGGAGCGTACGCGACGTTCCGGCGTGAGTCGCCGATTGCGCCGGGATAGTCCGGCGCGTAGTAGTTGATCGAGTTGCCTTGATCGATCGACTGACTGGCGACGAAATCGCCTTCCTTGATGACGTCGTTGATCTGGGCCGGGCCGAGGATCACCGAGACGGCGTCGGCGGTGCGTTCCACGTGCAGGACGCGTCCGACGGCGCGGCTCGTTGCGAAAAGGATCTTGCCTTCGGCAATCTGGTCCGCGCCGGGCGCATGCGCGTCGATCGTCCAGGTCATTCCATTCGTCGCCGCCGCTTGGATCGCGCGGTCACCGTTTTCCATCAGGACGACGTCGTCGCCGTACGTTACGCGTGAATCGCGTTTGGGGGCGGTCCCGTAGTGCAGTTCGGTCGGCGTGAGCGCGTGTGGATCGACGGGTTGCCCGACGATCGTGTCCGGACCATACGGCTCCTCGCCGGCCGGCGGCGGAGGCATATCGGCGATCGTAAGCGTGCGGCCGGGAGCTGCGGGGGCCGTGGCGTCCGTCGCGTCATGGTGCGCGCAGCCGCTCAGCATGGCGAGCACGGTAAGAAGCGCGACGCCGCGGTCGCAGAATGTCGACATGAAATCTCCTTCGCAGGTGATGTTTCACGTCGATCATGGAGCCCGTGCGTCCATTGCGCGTCCATTTCGTTCCATTTGGGCGCCGGAGGGCGGACGCGTAGGGACCGGGACCATCGGCCCGCTATCGCTTTCCCTTGCCAATGTAGGCGGCGAACGGATCGTCTTTCGTGTCATCGACAAAGTTCGAAAGATGAAATCCCGCTACGCGGCGGTACCCGATGTCGGCAACAAAGCTGTGGGCGGTCGTTTGCGGCTTGCGCGCCGCGACGGTCGTGCACGCATCGAGGAACGCCGGGATGAAGTGGGTGCGCGGGGCCGCATTGAGAACGGCGACAATGTCGCGCCGTTTGAGAACTTCCAGCATATTCCCGAAGTCCGCCGAGACGCCGGCATGTACCAGCTGCACTTCGGGCTCCTTCCAGCGCGCAATGCCGCCATTGTCGTGAAGCGCGACAGCATCCCAAACGAGGCCGGCTCGCGCGTCGTTTATTGCGTGGCGTTCCAGCAACGACCGTGCGACGTCGGCGCCGTCAACCTCAAAGCAACGATCGGCGCTCATATACCGCGCGCTCAGACCAGTATCGTGGACGATTGAAGCGACATAGACGAGCTCCGTGTCGTGCGAAGTGCGGTGCGCGCGCGCCAGCAGCTCCGCGAAGAGAAACGTGCGTAGCGAATGATTGAAAATTTCAGCCGAGACCGCATTTCGCGCAATCTCCGTTGCCTCTTTGGCAAGCGCGCTGTCGGGAATTCGAATGCCGGCGATGCTGCGCGGCAGCGACGTATCCTGCGACCGAGCAACCAGCGCTGACGCCGTTGAGGCTGCGAGAAAATCCGCCCTTTTCACCTCGAACTCATACTGCCGTCAGTTAAACGTCCCGTACCGGCTCACGACGTCGCGGACGAGCGCGTCGACCTGACGGTTCGCCGCCACGACGTCCGCTTCGTACTTGAGCAGCAGATTGAGGGTCGCGCGCACGATCTCCGGCTCGAGGTCGGCGACGTGCAGGAGCAGCAGCGCGCGGGCCCAGTCGATCGTCTCGCTGACCGACGGGAGCTTCTTGAGTTCGAGACCGCGCAGACGCTGCACGAAGGCGACCAGCTGACGGCGCAGGCGATCTTCAATCTCCGGGACGCGCACCTCGATGATGCGCTGCTCGAGCGTCTGGTCCGGGTAGCCGATGTGCAGGTGCAGGCAGCGCCGCTTGAGCGCGTCACCGAGATCGCGTGAATTGTTCGATGTCAGCACGACGAGCGGCGGAACGATCGCGGTGAACGTGCCGAGTTCGGGAATCGTTATCGCATAGTCGGAGAGGATCTCGAGCAGGAACGCTTCGAATTCTTGATCGGACTTGTCGACCTCGTCGACGAGCAGCACGGCGCCGTGCGGCTGGCGCAGGGCGCGAAGCAGCGGCCGCGGCTCGAGGAATTGCTCCGAGAAGAACGCTTCGTCGATGTCGCCGAGCTTTGCCAGCGACGCCTCGAGCCCGACGACATCGCGCAAGGTCTCGCTCATCTTATCGCGCAAGATCTGCGTGTACAGGAGCTGCTTGCCGTACTTCCACTCGTAGATCGCCTTGGCTTCGTCGAGGCCCTCGTAGCACTGCATGCGGATCAGGGGCAAACCGGTGAACGCCGCCGTCGCTTTGGCGAGCTCGGTCTTTCCGACGCCGGCCGGACCTTCGACGAGGATCGGCTTGCGCAGGTGATGCGCGAGATAGATTGCGGTCGAAACCTGGCGGCTCGCGATGTACCCGGCCGAGGCGAGCCCGGCTTCGATTTCGTCGATCGAGCCGACGCGCGATGCGTCTATTCGAAACCGCCGATCGTCGTGCCGCCGTCGATCACGATCGTTTGCCCGGTGATGAACGAACCGGCCCGCGACGCGAGCATTACCGCGACCCCGGCGACATCGTCGGGGACGCCGAGGCGCCCGATCGGATACTGCCGGATGACGAACTTCTCGGTCTCGGGGTTCTCGTACAGCGCCTTGGCAAAGTCGGTCTTGATGACGCCGGGGGCGAGCGCATTCACCCGTACGTTCTTGTGGCCCCACTCGACGGCGAGGTTGCGCGCGAGCGCCGAGTCCGCAGCTTTCGAGAGACCGTAGGCTCCAAGCATCCGCGTCCCTTTGATGCCGGCGATACTCGAGACGATGATGACCGCGCCGCCGCCGCGCGCGGCCATCTGCGGCAGCACCATGTTGCACAACCAGAGATTCGAGCGCACGTTCGAGGCCATGATCTTGTCGTAGGCGTCGTCCGGGATGTTGGCGAGCGGGCCAAAATACGGATTGATCGCCGCATTGCAAACGAGGATGTCGATGCCGTCCCACTCGGCAACCGTCTTGTCGACAAGCGCCTGCAACTGCTCTTTGTAACTGATGTTGCAGGGGGCCGCGAGCGCCTCGCCCCCCGCCTCGGCGATCTCGGAGCGCACGGCTTCGACGGCGTCAGCCTTGCGGCTCGAGATAACGACGCGGGCGCCGTGACGCGCGAAGTGTTTCGCGATCGCGAGGCCGATGCCGCGGGTCGAACCGGTGATCAGTGCGACCTTTCCGCCCAGATCGAAGAGGTTGTCGCTCCCGACCGCTGGTTGCGCCGTCGTACTCATCGGCCGGCGAACGCGGGCGTCCGCTTCTCCATGAATGCCGTGACGCCTTCGCGCAAGTCGGGCCCCTTGGCGGCTTCGTCTTGAATCTCGGCTTCCTCGTCGAGCCATTGCGCAAGATGCGGGATCATTGAGCGATTGAACGCGCGTTTCGTCAGACCGACCGCAATCGGCGACAGCGCGGCGAACCTCTGGGCGTAGACGAGGGTCTCGATTTCGAAATTCGCCGCCGGCACGACCCGGTTGACGAGACCGATGCGCTGCGCCTCGTGCGCGTCGAGTTTGTCGCTCGACCACGCAAGTTCGAGGCCGCGTCCGAATCCGGCGAGCAGCGGAAGCATCAGGCTTCCGCCGCCGTCGGGAATCAACCCGATCTTCGAGAAGCCCAAGGTCAGCACGGCGTCGTCGGCCGCGATGCGCAAATCGCAGGCGAGCGCAATCGAGAGCCCGACGCCGGCCGCAATGCCGTTGAGCGCCGCGATGACCGGCTTCTCGATCGTCCGGATCTGCGTGACGAGGTGGTTGTAGCCGCGCCGCAGGTGATCGGCGACCGAAACGGGCGTCGGGCTCAGCTGCATTCGCACGAACGCTTCGAGGTCTTGGCCCGCGCAGTAGCCGCGCCCCGTGCCGCCGAGGACGATCGCGCGTACGCTCGGGTCGCGCCCGGCGTCCGCGAAGGCCGCGATCAGTGCCTCGGTCATCTCCTCGTTGAGGGCGTTGAGTTTGTCGGGCCGGTTCAGGCGAATCGTCACCACGGGGCCGGAGGCGGATTGAAGGACGACAGGCTCACTCATAGACCGCCCCGGTTCGGCGGGGCGAGGCCGAATCCGCCTCAGCGAAAAGGCGTGTAAGGCAACCTACGTCTTTTGAAAGGGTTTCTACGTTATGCTGATCGTGATGGATGGGAAGATTTCGCGAATGAAGATGGTGGGTGGACTCTGCAGCCTGGCCGCGGCTCTGGGCATTCCGAGCAAGCCGGCGGACGCCGGGGAGCAGCATTTCGAGGTGACGCATACCGATGCGGAGTGGCGTGCGCGTCTGACGCCGGCGAGTTACGCCGTGCTGCGGCAGCACTCGACCGAAGCGCCCGGTTCGAGCCCCCTGGACCACGAGAAGCGGGCCGGGACCTATTTGTGCGCGGGCTGCGAACTTGCGCTGTTCGACGCGAAGACAAAGTTCGATAGTGGAACGGGCTGGCCGAGTTTCTACGAACCCCTCAAGGATGCGGTCGAGATGTCACAGGACTTCTCGATGATCGTCCCGCGCACCGAAGTTCACTGCCGGCGCTGCGGCGGCCACCTCGGGCACGTCTTCGATGACGGGCCGAAGCCGACCGGACTGCGCTTCTGCATGAACGGCGTCGCGCTCGACTTCAAGGTGAAACCGGCTTAGGCCCACTCGCGGGCGGGTACAGCTTGGGCGAATGTCCAGCTACCGTCACGAGATGCCCTTCGGCGCATCTCTAATAGACGGCGATGGCGGTGTCCGCTTTCGTCTCTACGCGCCCGGCAACGAGCGCGCCGACCTGCTCTACGACAGCGGAAGCGGCGAACGGCGCGTCCCCCTCGAGAGCCGCGCCGACGGCTGGTTCGAGGCCGTGCGCGCCGATGCGCGGGCCGGGACGCGCTACCGCTTCGCGATCGGCGAGTTGCTCGTTCCCGATCCGGCTTCGCGCTTTCAACCTGAGGGCGTCCATGAGGCAAGCGTCGTCGTCGACCCGCGCGCGTTCGCGTGGCCGGACGACGCGTGGAATGGGCGCCCTTGGAACGAGCACGTCTTCTACGAACTGCACGCTGGGACGTTTACGCCCGAAGGAACGTACGCGGCCGCGCAGACGAAGCTCGATCACCTCGCGGCGCTCGGCGTGACGGCGGTCGAGCTGATGCCGCTCGCGGACGTTCCTGGGACGCGGAATTGGGGATACGACGGAGTCCTCGCGTTTGCGCCGTCGCACAACTACGGGACGCCCGAGGACCTCAAAGCATTCATCGTCGCGGCGCACGCGCGAGGATTGGCCGTCTTTCTCGACGTCGTGCACAACCATTTTGGCCCCGAAGGAAATTATCTGCACGCGTACGGTAAAGTCTTTTACACCGACCGCTTCTCCACGCCCTGGGGCTCGGCGATCGACGTCGTCGACGACGACCGCGAGACGGTACGCCAGTTCTTCATCGAAAACGCGCTGTACTGGCTCGAAGAATATCGCTTCGACGGCCTGCGTTTCGATGCGGTCGACGAAATCTACGATCACCCTCAGCGCCGTTTCCTGCGACAACTCGCACGCACGGTCGAGGAACGCATCGATCGCCCCGTTTACTTGGTGATCGAGAACTACCGCAACGAAGCGGGCCTGTTGGAATCGGGCTACCGCGCGCAGTGGAACGACGACGCACACCACGCCGCCCACGCCGCGATTACGGGTGAAGCCGACGGATACTATCAGGACTACGCCAAGCATGCCCCGGCGTTGCTGGCTCGAACGCTGACGCAGGGATTCGCCTATCAGGGCGAGCGCTCGACGTTTCGCGATATCCCGCGCGGCGAACCGAGCGCGCATTTGGAACTCGGTTCGTTCGTAACGTTTCTGCAGAACCACGATCAAGTCGGAAACCGGGCATTCGGCGACCGCATCGCGACGCTGGCACCGGCCGATGCGCTGCGCGCGGCGCTGGCGGTTCTTTTTCTCGCCCCGTCGCCGCCGCTGCTCTTCATGGGCGAAGAGTGGGCGGCGAGTACGCCCTTTCTCTACTTCTGCGATTTCGAACCGGAGCTTGCGCGCAAGGTGACGGAAGGGCGGCGCAACGAGTTTCGCACGTTCGCATCGTTCGCGGACCCCCAGGCCCGCGAGCGCATCCCCGACCCAACGGACCCCGCAACGTTCGAGAAGAGCAAGTTGCGCTGGGACGAGGCCCTGCGCGAGCCGCACCGGGGATGGCTTGCGTACTACACGCGGCTGCTGGAAATCCGGCGCGAACAGATCGCGCCGCGAGTCGCTGGCGTGCGCGGTACAGACGCCGGCTTCGAGCTCATCGGGGCGGCCGGCATTCGTGCGCGCTGGCGGCTCGCAAGCGGCGTCCTACGCCTCGATGCAAATCTCGGGCCGAGCACCGAGGGCGGATTTGACGTGACGCCCGAAGGAACGCTTGTGTTCTGTACGCACGAGCCCACCTACGCGGGCGGCCGAGCGCCCGCGTGGAGCGCGCGTTGGTCCATCGGGTGAGCGTCTCGGCGGCGCCGCTCTCGACGTATCGTCTTCAGTTCACACCGCAATTTCGCTTCGAAGACGCGCGCGCGATCGTGCCGTACCTCGCAGCGCTCGGGGTCGGGTGCGTGTACGCTTCGCCGTACTTGAAGGCCCGGCCGGGCAGCACCCACGGCTACGACGTCGTCGATCCGAACGCCCTCAACCCCGAGATTGGAACGCCGGCAGAGCACGCGGCAATGATCGACGCGGCGCAAGCCGCCGGCCTCGGACATCTGCTCGACTTCGTCCCCAATCACATGGGCATCGGCGGAAGCGAGAATCCGTGGTGGCAAGACGTGCTCGAGTGGGGCGAGGCCTCGCCGTACGCCGACTATTTCGACATCGATTGGCATCCGTTGCGCGCGGAGATGAGCGGCAAGGTCCTCGTCCCGTTCCTCGGCGACTACTACGGCCGCGTTCTCGAGCGCGGCGAGCTCGTGCCGCGTTTCGACGCCGCGAGCGGGGCGTTCGCGATCGCGTACGGCGAGCGGCGTTTCCCGCTAGCGACGAGATCGTACGCGGCGCTGCTGGCGGTCGCAGCCGGGCGGCTCGACGGGTCGGCATGGCCGCTGCGTGCTTTGGCGGCGGAGTTCGCGGGCGCCTCGCGCAACCGCGCCATCGAATTGAAAGCGGAGCTTGCGGGCGTCGCGCGCGAGCCGGCGACCGCCGCGGCGATCGAAGCGGCGCTGTCGACGGTTCGTGTCGGCGACGGGCCGGCCGCCGTCGACCGGCTCGACAAGCTCTTGGCCGAACAGCACTACCGCCTCGCGTACTGGCGCGTATCGGCCGACGAGATCAACTACCGCCGTTTCTTCGATATCAACGATCTCGCGGGCGTGCGTGTCGAAGACGCTCTGGTTCTTGCCGAGACGCATCGATTCGTCTTCGAGCTAATCGGGTCGGGCCGCATCCAAGGCCTGCGGATCGACCACGTCGACGGCCTGTTCGATCCCGGCGGCTACTGCGCGCTCCTTCAAGACCGCGCGGAGGCACTGGGTCACCCGCAATATCTCGTCGTCGAAAAGATTCTCGCGCCCTACGAGCGCCTTCGCGACGATTGGGGGATTGCGGGCACGACCGGCTACGATTTCATGAACCTGGTCAACGGCCTGTTCGTCGACGACCGGGCCGAACTCGCCTTCGATCGCATCTACCGGCGTTTCGCGGGAATCGGTACGGGCTTCGACCAGTTCGCTTATCGCGCGAAAAAAGACATCATGCGCACGGCGCTCGCAAGCGAAATCGAAGTGCTGACGACGATGCTCGACCGGATCGCGGAGATGGATCGCCGCTCGAACGACTATACCTTCAACGTCCTGCGCGACGCGCTCGGCGAAGTCGTGGCGTCCTTTCCCGTCTACCGGACCTACGTGACCAGCGAAGTTCTCGAAAGTGATGACCGCAAGTACATCGGTTGGGCGATCGGCGCCGCGCGCAAGCGCAGCGAGCTCGGTGACGAGCTCGTTTTCAGTTTCATCGAAGACGTGCTCACGGTCGCGGCCCCGGAGCAATCGGCAAACTACGATCGTCGCGAGATCCTTCGGTTCGCGATGAAGTTTCAGCAATACACGAGCCCCGTGATGGCCAAGGCCGTCGAGGACACCGCCTTTTACCGGTACGTGCGCCTGGTTTCGCTCAACGAAGTCGGCGGGGATCCGCGCCGCTTCGGGAGGTCGCCGGCGGAGTTCCATCGGGCGAACACCGAGCGCGCCGAAAGATACCCGCAGACGCTGCTGTCCACCGCGACCCACGATCACAAACGCGGCGAGGATACGCGCACGCGCATCGACGCGCTCTCGGAGCTGCCCGGGGTGTGGGATCGCGCCATCCGGCGCTGGAATCGCTTGAATGCCCGCCGCAAAGTCGAGGTCGACGGGGCGCCCGCACCGACGGAGAACGACGAATACCACCTCTACCAGGTGCTGATCGGCACGTGGCCGGCAAACTGGCTCGGCCCCCCGGGCCCGAGCGCCGCCGAGCGCGCCGCTTACCTCATCCGCATTTGCGACTATTTGCGCAAGGCGATGCGCGAAGCGAAGTTTCGCACGAGCTGGACGAACCCGAACGTCGCGTACGAAGAAGCCGCGTTGAATTTCGCACGGGCGATCCTCGACGACGAGCGCGAGACGCCGTTCCTGCGCGAGCTGCGTGAGCTCGCTTGGGAGTGCGCGACGATTGGCGCGGTGTCGAGCCTAGCTCAGACGACACTGAAGCTAACGTGTCCCGGCGTGCCGGACATCTATCAAGGTTGTGAGTTCTGGGATCTGTCACTCGTCGATCCCGATAACCGCAGCCGCGTCGACTACCCACTGCGCGCGCGCACGATCGAGGCTTTCCGCGAGCGCGTCGAGCGCGGCGAAAGCGCGGCGCTCGCGCGCGAACTCGTCGACACGTGGCACGACGGGCGCGTAAAAGCCTATGCCACCTGGCGTCTTCTGCATTTGCGCCGCGAACGCAGCCGGACGTTCGGCCGCCAAGGCGGATACACGACCCTCGAAACGAGCGGCTCGCGCGCCGAGCACCTCGTCGCGTTCGCGCGCGACGACGTCGTGGTGGTCGCGCCGCGCCTCGTGCGCCGTCTCCTCGAACACCTCGACTCGCCGAAGCTCGTTTTCACCGACGAACGGATCGTCTTGAATCCCGGCGCTCCACGAACCTACACCGATCGCTTCACAGGCGCCGCGCACTCCGCTAAAATCGACGCCGAAGCCCCCTTTCTCGAGGCCCGCGAGCTCTTTGCGGACTTCCCGGTCGCCGTGCTCGAGCCGGCTTGAAGCCGTTGTGATTTGCCTAGGCAAATCGTCCTGCTTACGGCGGAAGCTGTTCGCCGCGCGTCTCCAATGCGAGCGGTATCAAGAGCAAACCGAGCCCGAACGCGATTGCGGTGAGCGCGATCGGCGTCCCGAGCGTTCCCATGCCGCGTACCATTGCCGCGACTGCGAAGTTGATGCCCGCGCCGATGAAGCGGCCGGCCGACGTGCAGAACGCAAATGCCGTCGCGCGCACGGAGGTCTCGTACTGTTCCGGAAGCCAGAGGCTGAACAGCGCGAAATTCCCGCCCGCGAAACCGAGGAAGAACAGCGCGGCGATGAACGGAAAAAGACCACTCGGCAAATAGAAGAATACACCGAAGCAGAGGACGATCATGATCGCCATGCCGGCGAAGTACGCGGCGAGCGCCGCACGGCGCCCTATCCGCTCGGCAAGCACGGGAGCGAACAAACAGCCCAGAATCGTTCCAACCGAAAGGATCGCGGTTCCCAGGGAAGCGAGCTTGATCGCGCCCGGTTTGCCGTATCCGGCTGCTTTGGCGAGTTGCTGGATCGCGGTCGGCTCGTAGACGGCGCCCGCCCAGAGCCCGATGATCGCGACCGTTAAGAGTCCTGCGTTCACGAGCGTCCGTTTGCGATACACGGGCGAGAAGATTTCCGCAAGCGGGCGATGGCGCGGAGCGTCGGAAGCGGCGGCGACCCAGCGTTTGGGTTCTTGGACGCGCAGCAACGTCGCGATCGACAGGATCACGGGGATGAGTCCGACCGCAAACATCGCGCGCCAGCCGTAGTGCGCGCCGATCGTGAAGTTCGCCGCGGCGGCGAGGAAGAATCCGGCGTAATAGCCGGTCTGCAGGTATCCCGCACCATTCTTGCGCCGGTCCTCGGGCCATGCTTCGGCGACATACGTTCCCGCCATCGCCCATTCACCGCCGATGCCGATACCGGCGAGAAAACGAAAGAACCCGAGCTCCCAAACGTTTTGCGACAACGCCGCGGCGCCGGTAAAAACCGCAAAAACGGCGATCGTCAACGCGAGGGTCCGCGTTCGGCCGAAACGATCGGCAACCGGACCCCAGATGAACGACATGCCCCAACCGGCGAGGAAAAGCGCGAACAGAATCGAGCCGACCACCGCGACGTCGGCCGGTGCGGCGGAATAGCCCGAATTCGGAAGCAGTTCGGTAAGCGCCGGGGTCAGCACCAGCGCGTAGATGAACGAGTCCATGCCGTCGAGCGTCCAACCGCCCCAGGCGGCCCAAAAGCCGAGAATTTGCTGGCGGTTAAGCGGTGTCTTTGCGGGCTTCGCAAGAACGCCGATGGCTGAGGACATACCACCCCCACGGATCGGAAAGCGGATAACGCTGGCGCGATGGTAGCTCGTCGAAGGGCTTTGAAACAAGAAACTTTCCTTCACTTTTCGTTACGCTGCACGTAACGAACGCCGGCGTTCAGGAAAGCGCGCAGCGCGGCATGCTGGTTCTGCGCCGTCAAGTGCGCGATCCCGACCGTCCGCGTCGTCGGCACCGTCTCGCGCAACGGCACGCGCACGACCCGGCGCCCACCGTGATCGGCGATCAGCTCCGGCAAAACGGCAACCGCAAGCCCCGCCCCGACGAAGCCTTCGACGGTAAAGATGTCGCCCGCGTTAAACGCGATGTGCGGTACGAAGCCGGCCCGCGCGCACGCTTCAAGCATAAAGCGGCGCGTGCCGAATCCTTCGCGCAGCGCGGCGAACGGACGGCTGCGAACCTCGCGAAGATCGATGCGCGCGCGCCGGGCGAGCGGGTCGCCGGCGGGCACGCTCAAGCGAAAATGCTCCGTAAAAAGCGGGAAGACCGAGACGTCGGGGAGCGACGGGAGCGGCGCGACGCAGACGGCGTCGAGCGTCCCCGAGAGCAGCGCGTCGACCAGCTCGTCCGTTGCGCCGTGGCGAAGCTCGACGCGAAGCTTCGGTTCGCGCTCGAGCACGTCGGCCACAAGGTCGGGAAGCACCCGCAGCCCGAGCGAGTACATGTAGCCGATCCGCAACACGTGGCGCTCGCGCCCGGCCGCCACGAGCACCGCATCGATCGCGTCGCTGCGCGCCCGAATCACCCGCGCCGCTTGATCGGCGAGAATGCGCCCCGCGTGAAGCAGCCGAACCCGCCGCCCGTCGCGGCGGACGAGAGGAACGCCCAGGCGGCTTTCCAGCGCTCGAACCGTGCGTTGGACGGCCGGAACGCTCAAATCGAGGGCCTCGGCGGCTCGGCCCAGATGCTCGAGTTCCGCGAAGGCCAAGAAAACCTCGAGATCGTGAAAGCTTACCTCTTCGCCCATCGCCGAAAAATTCGTTACGCCGGACGCAACTACCGTTGAGCTCGATAATGTTGCTTCGCCGCGAGCCCGGCCGGTACGATGGTGGAAATGCTCGCGCTCGAAGGTCGCTGGAACTCACGTGCCGCCGACAAGGCTGGGCGCCTCGCCTCGATCGCATTCGCACGAAACGGCAAGATTCTCGACGCCGGGCACATCGTCGAGGTGCTGGAACGCCTCATTCGGCCCGGCGACCGCGTGTGTGTGGAAGGCGACAACCAGAAACAAGCGGACTTTCTCTCCCGCAGTCTGGCCGCGGTCGACCCCGAGCGCGTCCACGACGTGCACCTCGTGCTCTCGGTGCTCGGACGGCCGGAGCACATCGATCTCTTCGAACGCGGCATCGCGCGGAAAGTCGACTTTTCGTTTTCCGGTCCGCAGAGTTTGCGGCTCGCGCAACTCGTCGAAGACGGGCGCGTCGAAATCGGCGCGATTCATACGTATCTGGAACTTTTCGGCCGGTACTTCGTCGATCTCACGCCGAACGTCGCGCTCGTCGCCGCCGATTCGGCCGACGCCGCCGGCAATCTCTACACCGGCGCAAATACGGAGGAAACGCCGACCGTCGTCGAGGCGACCGCGTTTCGCAACGGCATCGTGATCGCCCAGGTCAACGAAATCACGGGCGTCCTACCGCGCGTCGACATCCCGGGGTCGTGGGTCGACGCCGTTGTCGTCGCCGACCGGCCCTACGCGATCGAACCGCTGTTCACGCGCGACCCGGCAGAAATCGACGACGTCGCGATCCTGATGGCGATGCTGGCGATTCGCGGCGTCTACGAACCGCATCGCGTCCGGCGCTTGAACCACGGCATCGGATTCGATACGGCCGCAATCGAGTTGATCTTGCCGACGTTCGGCGAGTCGCTCGGCCTGCGCGGTGAGATCTGCACACATTGGGCGCTCAACCCGCATCCCACCTTGATTCCGGCGATTGAAAGCGGCTGGGTCGAAAGCATTCATTGCTTCGGCGGGGAGCTCGGCATGGAGCGCTACATTGCCGCGCGTTCCGACGTTTTCTTCACGGGTCCCGACGGCTCGCTCCGTTCCAATCGCGCGCTCGCGCAGACGGCCGGCCTCTATGCGACCGACCTGTTCATCGGATCGACGTTGCAGCTCGATCGGGATGCGAACTCGTCGACGGCCACGCGCGGCCGCATCGCCGGCTTCGGCGGGGCACCGAACATGGGCAGCGATCCCCATGGCCGCCGCCATGCAAGCGCTGCGTGGCTTGCGCTCGCGCGCGGCGAAGACGGGATTGCGCGCGGGCGCAAAATCGTCGTCCAGCTCGTCGAAACCTTTCGCGCGTCGGGCGTGCCGACGTTTGTCGAGCGCTTGGATGCAGCCGACATGGTCGGGAAGGCGGGTTTCGCGATCGCGCCCGTGATGATTTACGGCGACGACGTCACGCACGTCGTGACCGAAGAGGGCGTCGCGTATCTGTACCGTGCCGCTAACGTCGACGATCGGCGCGCGGCGCTGGCCGCGATCGCCGGCGTGACGCCGGTCGGCATGGAGCGCAGGCAGGAGCGAACGACGGCGTTGCGCGCGGCCGGGGTCGTCGCGTTTCCCGAAGATCTCGGCGTGCGTCGCGGCGATGCGCGGCGCTCGCTCTTGGCGGCGACCTCAATGGCCGACCTCGTGCGCTGGTCGGACGGCCTGTACGATCCGCCGGCCCGTTTCCGGAGCTGGTGATGCAGCGCATCGTCGTCGAACGCTCCGGCGGAGTTCCGGTAACAAAACGCGCGCACGTCGGAGCCGTCGCCTCGGGGAATCTCGAAGTGCTCTGCGAGCCGCCGGCGGAAGCGCGCGCGACGATCGTCGTGTCGACGAGCGTCGACGGCTTCGAGCCGGTCTGGCGGGCCACACTCGAACGGTTCCTCGAGCGCTACCCGATCGCCGCCGCAATCGAGATCAACGATTTTGGCGCGACCCCCGCAATGGTGTCGCTGCGGCTCGAGCAGGCTCTGGAGCTCGCGCGATGACCCCGACCGCCCTGCGCCGCTCCTACGTCGAGTCGACGCCGCGCGAACGGATTGCGGCGCTCGCCGATCCCGGCTCGTTTCGCGAGATTCTCGATCCGTTCGCGCGCTGCAGTTCGCCGTATCTGGCGGAGCAGGGCGTGGTCGCACAGCGAGACGACGGCGTCGTCGTGGGCCGCGCGCTCCTGGGGGGCCGCGACGTCGCTGCCGTCGCGGTCGACGGCCGCTTCTTGGGCGGTTCCATCGGAGAAATCGGCGGCGCGAAGATCGCGCGCGTGCTCGAGCGCGCGCGTGACGGCGCGTTCCTGCTGTTGGATACGGGCGGTATCCGTCTTCAGGAAGCCAATCTTGGATTGCTTGCGATCGCGGAGATTTGCGATGCCATCGTGGCCCTGCGGGAGCGCGCACCGGTCGTTGCAGTCGTTGCCGGTCGCGTCGGATGTTACGGTGGGATGAGCGTCGCGGCCGCGCTCTGCTCGCAGATCATCATGAGTCCGGTCGGGCGATTCGGCCTCAACGGGCCCGAGGTCGTCGAACAAGAAGCCGGCATCGAAGAACTGGACGCACGCGACCGTCCGGCGATCTGGCAGGCGACGGGCGGCGTGCGCAGGGTCGAGCAAGGGCACGCGGACGTCTTGGTTGAGGACGATCTCGACGAGCTTGCGCGCGCGCTGCGCGATGCGTTCCGGGCGAGCCCGAATCGCGAACGTCTTTCGCTCGAGCGTCTGAGAAATCGCTTCGCGCAAGAAGCGCCGAGGTGAGGGGCGCGATCTGGGCTCGGGCGTTGCTCGAAGGCGCTCGCGCCGCCGGCGGCTTCCCCGAATCGGTTGTCGTCCGGGACGGGACGATCGCCGGGCAAGCGTATCGCGCGATCGCCGTGGTTCCACATTCCGGCGCGCGATTTCCGCGCGCGCGCGCGGGCGAGTTTGGACTCGACGAGGGCATCGGAGTCGCCGAAGCGGTGCGCGACGCGCCACCCGATGCCGCGATCGTTTCGATCGTCGACGTCCCCGGCCAAGCGTTCGGGCGCCGAGAGGAAGCCGCCGGGCTGCACCTCAGTCTCGCGGCGGCGGTCGAGGCGTACATCGGCGAACGCCGCCGCGGGCGCCAGCTCTTTAGCCTTATCGTCGGGAAGGCGATTTCCGGCGCGTTCCTCGCCCACGGCATGCAATCGGGATGGATCGGCGCGCTCGACGATGGCGGCATCGAGGTTCACGTGATGCCGGCAGCGTCGGTCGCGCGCGTCACGCGTTCGAGCGACGATGAAGTCGCGCGCATCGCAACCGTCGTGCCGGCGACGGCTCGCGATGTCGCGACGTTCGCGCGTTTTGGTGCGCTCGACGCCGTCTTTGACGTCGCCGATCCGCTCGCACCGGCAGCCGGCGAGATCGAACGGGTGCGGACCGCGATCGACCGCGCGCGACGCGCGCAACTCGGTACGCGAGCACCGGTGGAACGCCTTCAATCACCGGCGGCCCACGCACACCGCGCGCTCGCGCGTGAGGTGCGGCGCCGCGTCGACCAGGCGTGGTGAGGTGAACGCGTACCGCGTTCACGATCTCTTGCAGATCGATCCGGCCGTAGCAGGTCAATGGAGCGACGCGCCTTCGTGGGTCGGCTGCGCGCTCGAGCGAGCACCGTGGGTTGTCGTGCGCCGGACGGTCGCGCCGAATGGCATCGCGGTCGGCGTGCGCGGTTCCGGGCGCGGGCGGCGCTACGCCGCCGTGATAGCTCCGCAGGACGTGCGCGACGTGCGAGTGCCCGAAGATCTGATCGCTCGCGCGGACGGCGCGGGACGTTTGGGACGGGCGTTTGGCGCCTGTTCGACGGGCGCGCGCGCGCATGGCTTGACGGTCGCGCCGATCGGTGCCTACGGTTTCGCATTAGCCAGCGGATCGCCGGCGACGCACGCTCGCAGCGATCTCGATCTTCTCCTCCGCGCCGAAACGTTCGCGCTCGAATCCCTGCGCGCGTTCGCGGCCGCCTGCGCAAGCGTGACGAGCCGACTCGGGGTTGCAATCGACGTCGAGCTAGCGTTCGGCGCAAACGGCCTGGCATTAGCCGAAGTGCTCGCCGGCGGCGCCGCCGTCGTCGCGAAGACCCCGCACGGCCCCAAGTTCGTCGCGTGTTTGAAGTAACGACCCTTTCTGGGGCGGCGACACGTGCATTGCTCGATGAGCTCGACACGACGCCGAAGCCGGGCCTGGTCGATCGCGACGGAAGCGGGGCGCACGCCGACCTCTCCTTCTCGCGTCTTCATGCATCGGCGCTGGCGCTCGAGCCCGTGTTCGCGAAGCTCGCGGACGTCGCTGCCGGGGAACAACCTTCGCGCGAGCTTCGCGAAGAGATCGGCGAGATCGGGCGCCACGGCGAACGCGCGATGCTGCGTGAAAGCGGCGGCACCAACACGCATCGCGGCGCGCTTTGGGCGCTAGGGCTGCTCGTCGCCGCCGCGGCGTCGACGAGGGCCCGAGATGCCGATGCGATCGCGGAACGCGCGGGCGAGTTCGCACGCCTGCCGGATCGATTCGCTCGCTACGGGCATTCCCACGGGCGCATCGCCAACAGACGCTTCGGAGCGCGCGGCGCGCGCGGCGAGGCCGCGGCTGGATTTCCGCAGGTCGTGCGGGTCGCGCTGCCGGCGCTGCGCCGCGGCGTCGCGCCGCCCGATGTCTTGTTGCGCATCCTCGCGACGCTCGACGACACCTGTCTGTTGCATCGCGGCGGCGCTGCGGCCCTGACCGTCGCGCGCCGCGGGGCACGCGAGAGTCTGCGCGCCGGCGGCATTGCGACGCACCGCGGCCGCGCCGCGCTCGAGCGGCTCGACTCCGCACTGCTCGCGCGCAACGCCTCGCCGGGCGGCTGTGCGGACGTGCTCGCCGCAGCCTTCTTCGTGCACGCGATCGCGGGATGATCGCGCTGTTGTGCCCCGGTCAAGGCTCGCAGCGCCCCGGTTCTCTTCATGCGGCCGCACGGCTGGCGCACGGAGCTGCGCTCCTCGACGAGGCTTCCGAGCTTCTCGAGGTCGACGTTTTGAGTGAAGACGATGAGCCGGCGCTTTTGCGAACCGACGTTGTCCAGCGCAATACGTTTCTCGCGAGCGTGGCTAGCGCGCGCGCGCTCGAGGATGCGGGGCTGCGCACCGCAGCAGTCGCAGGGCACTCGATCGGTGCATTCGCGGCCGCGGTAGCGGCCCGCGCGCTCGAATTTCCCGATGCGCTAAAGCTCGTCGACTTGCGCGGTCGCGCGATGGGTGCGGCCTTCGGCTCCGGGCACGCGATGGGTGTCGTCAGCGGCCTCGACGAACGCGCCGTCAGCGCAATCGCGCAACAGGTCCCGGGCGTTTTCGTTTCCGCCGAGAACGCGCCCGATCAAATCACCATAGCCGGCACGAGCGCCGGCGTGGATCGCACGCTCGCGGCAGCGCACGCGCAGGGAGCGCGGACGGCCCGCCGGCTCGAGGTGACCGTCCCGTCGCATACGCCGCTGATGAATCCGGTCCGCGATCTCTTGCGCGAGGCGGTGCGCCGGGTCCCATTTCACCGCCCGATCGTGCCGTACGCGGCGAATTGCGATGGGCGCGCGAAATTCGAGGGCGCCGATGTCGCAGCCGACCTTGCCGAGAGCGTCGCGCTTCCCGTGCGCTGGTTCGAGGCGACGCAGATGCTCTACGAGCGCGGCGCACGAACCTTCGTCGAAACGCTTCCGGGTGACACGCTCGCGACGCTGGCCGCCGCCACTTTCCCGGGCGCAATCGCCGTGTCGGTCGAGCAAAGCGGGATTGCCGGCGCGCTCGAACGGGCACGAGTCGCGCAGAAAGACACCTAGTCAAACGCGCAAAAACAGACCAGGCGCCAGGCCGGCATTTTTGCTGTCCGAAGGGAGGCCGCCATGAAGCCGACACCCTCGCCGCAGGTCTACGCACGGGCGGCGGGACTGCTCTACCTCGTCGAAATCGCCTTAGCATTTGCCGTGAATCCCGTGTGGTCGAAGCTCTTCGGCGCCGGCGGCGTTTCGGTGAGCGCGGCGCAAATTGCAGCACCACTCTCGCCCTGGCGATTGGCCTTCGCCGGCGAGGTGTTGACGTACGTGTGCTACGCTGCGATCGCCGCTCTCTTCTATGCCTTGCTGCGCCCGGTCGACGCGACGCTCGCCGTCCTGTCGGCCTTCCTCATGTTGGCCCACGCCGCGATCGGCGCGGCGAGCGCCCTGGGACGGCTCGCGGCGCTGCTGCTGCTCGGCGGATCGGCCGGCCTCGCAGCGATCGACGCACGGCAGCTCCACGCGATGGCTTCGCTTGCGCTCCAGTTACACAACGACGGCCATGACGTGGGACTGGTCTTTTTCGCTTTTCATTGCGCGGTGCTCGGCTATCTGATCTACCGATCCGGATATCTTCCGAAGGCCTTCGGCGTGCTCTTCGCTTTGGCATCGATCTGTCTGCTGACGAGTGTCGCCACGAGCTTCCTCGTCCCGGCGATCAATGCGGCGATCTTCCCTGCGATCGTTTTGCCGCTTTTCCTAACGCAACTGTTCTTCGCGTTGTGGCTTACGATTATCGGCGTCAACGTTCGGCGGTGGCCGATCGAATTTTCATCCTGACATCGCCTTAGCGGATCGCTGCGGTGACGCGCTGAGCGGTGCGGCAATGTCCTCGAGGCGGCGGCGGGCGGCTTCCACGCCGTAACGCAGTTCGAGCGCGGCGGCCACCAGCATGACGAACGCACCCAAGAGATAGCCGTCGAAGACGCGGTCGGGTGATTTGGTCGCGATCAGCGCGCCGAAGAGTGCCGGCGCGAGCGCGCCGCCTGCGAATGTGCCGGCGGCATAGACAAGCGCAATCGCCATCGCGCGGATTTCGAGGGGAAAGGTCTCGCTGACCGTGAGGTATGCTGCGCTCGCGCCCGCGGACGCGAAGAAGAACACGATGCACCAGCAGAGCGTGATCGAGCGAGCGTCCAACATCCCGCGCACGAACAAGACGCCCGTCGCGATCAGGAGCACGCCCGAGAGGGCATACGTCGCGGCAATCATCGGCTTGCGTCCGATCGAGTCGAAGAGATGGCCGAGGACGAGCGGCCCCAAAAGATTACCGAGCGCGAACGGGAAGATGTAGTAGCCGACGCTCTGCGCCGGTACGCCGAAGAACGTCGCGAGCACGAGCGATTCGGTGAAAAAGATCGCGTTGTAGAGAAACGCCTGCGAAATCATAAGCGCGAGCGCGACGAACGTCCGCTGCGGATACGTGCGGATCATCGTGCGCCACACGTCCGCCAGGCCGTGACGTCGCTCGAGATCGATCGCGATGACGCCCTGGGGCTCGGGCAGCACGCACCCGCCGAGCCCGCGACGCACGCGGTCCTCGATTGCACTCGTCACGCGCTCGGCTTCTTCGGATTGCCCGTGCGTCAGAAGCCAGCGCGGGCTCTCCGGAATCGCGCGTCTTACGAAGACGATCGCGAGCGCGAGCACCGCGCCGATCGCGAAGGCGATGCGCCAACCGTAGCGTTGATCGACGACGTGCGGGTCGAGCAGCGGTATGCTGGCTGCGCTACCGAGGATCGCGCCGAACCAAAACGTTCCGTTGATCGCGAGGTCGACCCAGCCGCGCCGCGCGGCGGGGATAAGTTCGTCGATCGTCGAGTTGATCGCCGAATACTCGCCCCCGATGCCGAGCCCGGTCAAGAAACGGAAGAACATGAAGCTCGCAAAGTCCCATGACGTCGCCGTCAGCAAGGTCGCGCATAAGTACCAGACGAGCGTCACCAAGAAAAGGCGTTTTCGGCCGTAACGGTCGGTGAGGTAGCCGAATCCGAGCGCGCCCGTTACCGCGCCCACCAGATATGCGCTCGCACTCAGTCCGACTTGCGTCGCCGAGAGGCCGAGCGTCGTGGCGTCCTGCAAGCGTGCGCCGATCGAGCCGACGATCGTCACCTCGAGGCCGTCGAGGATCCACGTGATGCCGAGGCCAATCACGACCGTCCAGTGCCAGCCGCTCCACGGCAGCCGGTCGAGCCGGTGCGGGATGCCGGTACGCAGCTCTGCCACCCGCCGTCGTTCCCACGCGGGTCAGCGGTAAGCCTGTAAGTCGCCTTACTCGACTTTCGCGCCGGGCGCGCTATGCTTGCTGCGGAGGCCCTTCATGAAATTCACGCTCACGGTTGCGCTGATCGCAGCTGTCTTCATCCTTCGCGGTGCCGGCTTCGCGCCGCCCGCATCCGCCGCGCCGACCCTCGCGCCGCTCGTCGCCTACGGCGATTGGCTTTCCGCGCGACCCACAGCGAGCGATCTTGCCGGCAGGGTCGTCGTCGTCGACGTCTTCACGTTCGGCTGCTACAACTGCAAGAACGTCGCGCCCAACCTGCGCGCGCTGAACCGGCGGCACGATCCGCATCTGGCGATCGTCGGCGTGCACACCCCCGAGACGCCGTACGAAACCCAACGCAGCAACGTCGTCACGAACCTTGCAGCCCAAGGCATTGTCTGGCCCGTCGCGATCGACAACGCCCACACGCTGTGGAACGCCTACGGCATCGAATCCTGGCCGACTCAGCTCATCTTCGACAAACACGGAACCCTGCGCAAAACGATCGTCGGCGACTCCCAAGACCAAGCCCTCAACGACGCCGTCGCCCAACTGCTAGCAGAAAACGTGTCACCCTGAGCGAAGCGGCGCAGCCGCGCAGTCGAAGGGCCGACGGTGCACGGCGATATCCCGTCGACGCTTCGACTGCGCGCCGGAGCCTGTCCTGAGCCTGCGAAGGGGCGCTCCGCTCAGCGTGAAGCTAGTGGGCGGCGGCGGTTTCGAACTGGGCTTCTTCGGTTGAGCCGTGGAGGGCGGTCGTCGACGATTTGCCCTCGGCGACGACCTGGGCGATCTCGTCGAAGTAGCCGGCGCCGACTTCGCGCTGGTGGCGGGTCGCCGTATAGCCGGATTCCTCGGCAGCAAACTCTTCCTGCTGCAGCTCCGAGTACGCGGCCATCCCGCGCACCTTGTAGTCCTTCGCGAGTTGGAACATCGAGTGGTTCAGCACGTGGAAGCCGGCAAGGGTGATGAACTGGAACTTGTAGCCCATCGCCGCGAGCTGCTGCTGGAACGTCGCGATGTCGCTTTCGGAAAGCTTGAGCTTCCAATTGAATGACGGCGAGCAGTTGTAGGCGAGCAATTTGCCCGGGAATTTGGCGCGGATTCCGTCGGCGAAACGCTGCGCGTCGGCGATGTTGGGCTCCGAAGTCTCGCACCAGATGAGGTCGGCGTAGGGCGCGTAGGCGAGCCCGCGCGAGATCGCCATGTCGAGACCACCCTTGCCGTTCTTGAGACGGAAGAAGCCTTCTTCGGTCCGTTCGTCGGTGATGTACGGGCGGTCGTACGGGTCGGCGTCGCCGGTGATCAGCTGCGCGGCGTCGGCATCGGTGCGCGCGACGATGATCGTCGCGACGCCGAGCAAGTCGGCCGCGAGCCGTGCGGAGACGAGATTCTGCACGGCAAGCTTCGTGGGCAGGAGCACCTTGCCGCCCATGTGCCCGCATTTCTTGGCGCTCGCGAGCTGGTCTTCGAGGTGGATGCCGGCCGCGCCGGCTTCGATAAAGGACTTGACGATTTCGTGCACGTTGAGCGCGCCGCCGAAGCCGGCTTCGGCGTCAGCGAGAATCGGCAAGAAGTAGTCGACGTCACCCTTGCCTTCCATCGTTTGGATCTGATCCGCACGCTGGAATGCGTTGTTGATCCGCTTCACGAGCGCGGGCGCCGAATTCGCCGGATAGAGGCTTTGGTCGGGATAGGTTTGCGCGGCGAGATTCGCATCGGCGGCGACTTGCCAGCCGGAGAGGTAGATCGCGGTCAGTCCGGCTTTAGCCGCTTGAACCGCCTGGCCGCCGGTCAGCGTGCCCAAGGTGGCAACATACGGCTCGCTCGCGAGCGACTTCCAGAGCCGATTCGCTCCCAGGCGGGCGAGCGTGTAATCGATATGCACGGAACCGCGAAGACGAACGACGTCCTCGCCGTTATACGGTCGCTTGATCCCAGCCCAGCGCGGATCCGATTCCCACATCAATGCGAGCTGCTTGGCATCGGTGAACTCTGGCACGGCGGCTTTTCGTCCTCTCAAGAGCGGGGGTGGAGAATACGGTCTACCCATATTGGGTGAGCAAGACCCAATCGATGGACCGGTGCGTTCCGCACCTAATGGCGAAAATCCCTGCTGGGACTCGTTCCGCGTTGTGAAATTGTGTTGCGGGCCTTTTGGCGCCGTGTAATGTCGCGAATGTCACCCCGAGCTTGTCGAGGCGCCGACGGGATTTCGCCGACGCCGTTTGCCCTTCGACTGCGCGCCTTCGGCGCTCCGCTTCAGGGTGACACCGCAGTGGCCGGAGGCCAGGCCTAATTCAGGCTGATGACGAGAGCAGGTCCCGGTATTTTTCGCGGAGCTCGCGTTTGAGGAACTTGCCGACTCCGGTGCGGGGGATGGCGTCGACGAAGATGATGCGGTCGGGGACCATCCACTTGGCGATGCGTTCGCCCAACCACGCCTTTAATGAAGGTTCGTCGACCTGTTGACCGTCGCGTAGCGCGACGACGGCGACCGGGCGCTCGACCCACTTCTCGTGGGGAAGGCCGATGACGGCGGCCTCGCGCACGGCGGGGTGGCCCATCAGGGTGTTCTCGAGATCGACGCTTGAGATCCACTCGCCCCCGGATTTCACGAGGTCTTTGGAACGGTCGACGAGCTGGAGATAGCCGAGCTCGTCCATCGTGCAGACGTCGCCGGTGTGGAACCAGCCGTCTTTGAAGCACGGCAGATCACTGCCGACGCGATAGTAGGAAGCGGTGACCGACGGACCGCGGACCCAGAGGTCGCCCGCGGTTTTGCCGTCGCGCGGGACGTCGTTACCGTTTTCGTCGAGGATCTTCCACGCGACCAGCGGGGCGAAGCGGCCCTGCTTGAGGCGCTTCTCGCGTTGCACGGCGTGCGGCGCATCGGCGAGTTCGGCGACGATGCGCGAAACGGTTCCGATCGGGCTCATCTCCGTCATGCCCCACGCGTGGACGACGGAGATCCCGCGCTTGTCGAGATCGTCGTAGAGCGACGGCGGGACGGCCGAACCGCCGATGACGAGCGTCTTCAGCGTCGGCAGGTACGCATCGTTCTTCTCGAGCAGATCGCGCACCGCAAGCCACACCGTCGGGACGCCGAGCGAGACCGTGACGGCCTCGGAGTTGACGAGGTCGACGACGCTTTGCGGGTCGAGCTTGGCGCCCGGCAACACGAGCTTCGCACCGATCATCGGGATGAGGTACGGTACGCCCCACGCGTTGACGTGGAACATCGGCACCACCGGCAGCACGGAGTCGCTCCCTTTGAAGCCGAGCGTTTCGCTGAGCCCGGCACAGAGCGCATGTAAGACGGTCGATCGATGGGTGAAGAGCACGCCTTTGGGATCGCCGGTCGTCGCCGAGGTATAGCACAGGATCGCTGCGCTTCGCTCGTCGACGTCAGGCCACGGGAACTCCTCCGGCTGCCCGGCGAGCAGCGCCTCGTAGTCGTCTGCGCCGGCGAGCGCATCGCTCTCGCCCATGACCACAAACGAAAAGTTCTTCTCGGCTTGCGTCGTTGCGCACGCGCGCGCGACGACCGGCGCAAGCGACGCATCGACGAAGACGAGCTTGTCGCCGGCGTGCTCGAACACCCACACGACCTGTTCCGGAAAAAGCCGGATGTTCACCGTGTGCAGTATCGCGCCGATCATCGGCACCGCGTAGTAGAGTTCGAGGTGACGGTGCGTATTCCAGCCGAAGCTGGCCACGCGATCGCCCGGCTTGACCCCGAGCGCGACGAGCGCGTTCGCGAGTTGCGCGACCCGTTTGCCGAAATCGGCATACGTGTAGCGGAACGTCGTGCCGTCGTCGAGACGCGCGACGACCTGGCGCGAACCGTGGTTGCGCAAAACGTGTTCGAAGACCCAGCCGATGTTCAGCGGGACGTCCATCATCGTCCCGCCGAGCGTCGTCGAAAGATCCAAACGCGTGTCTAAGGTGTTCATGCGCGTCTCCTGTGAGCGTTAGAGCAGCTTGCCGTCGTCGTCGGCGCCGAGAACGATTTTGCGGACGATCGCAATCGGCGGATCCCCGTGCGCGAGAAAGGCGTCGTGGAAGTTCTGCAGACTGTAGTGACTGCCGGCGGCCTTGCGGAAGTCGTCGCGAAGTTTGAGGAGCTCGAGTTTTCCGAGCGTATAGTAGCCGTAGAGCGGGTCGTTCGTGCCGCGGAGGGCTTCGCGGCGCGCGGGCTCCTCCCCCATGAAGGCGTTGGTTTCGAAGAAGGTCGTGGCCGCTTCGACGCTCATGTTCTGCGTGTGTTCGCGCAGGCCGACGAGGTAGCGGCATTCGCGCTGCAGCGCCAACAGCAACTGCGCGAGCCGCACCTTCGGATCGCCGTCTCCCCAGCCTTCATCGACCATCATCTGCTCGTCGTAATGCGCCCAGCCTTCGGCGAACGAAGGGCTGGGCAGGAGGCGCCGGATCAACGAGAGTTTTTCGTGCGCGTCGAGCGCGAAGTTGACATAGTGTCCCGGCATCACCTCGTGCGCGCTGATCAACGGAAACGCGTAGTCGTTGAAGAACTCCAGATGCTGCTCTTTGCGCGTCGCGGACCAGTTTGGCTCGACCGGCGTGACGTTGTAGTAGGCTTGCGTCGCGTGCGCCTCGAGCGGCCCGGGAGCGTCCATCGACGCAAACGTCGTCGAACGTTCGAATGGCGGCGTCGCGACGACCTTCACGTCGTCCTCCGGGGGCAAGGTGACGATGTGGTGCGCGATGACGAAGCGCCGCAGCGCAACGAGATCGTCGGTCGCCTTCTTCAGCAGGCCGTTCTCGGACGGGTGTTGCGCGCGCAACTCCACGACGACGGCTTGGGGGGATTTTTGCGCGTCGATCGCTTTGGCCGTTGCCAGGAGCTCGGCTTGCGTCTTGGCAAGCGCCGACACCCCGACGCGCTCGTATTCCTCGAGCGAGATCGGCACGAGCTCCTGAAGCCGCAGCATCTCGGCGAAATGCTCGCGACCGAGCGCAAACGTTCCGCTCGGGCGCGCGAACTGACGGGCCTCGAGCGTCGCGAGATACGCTCGCAAGCCGGCCACGGCGGTCGCATTGGCGCTCGCAAACTGCCCCTTCAACGATGCGTCGCGCAGCGGCGCGACCGCGACGGGAACGGACACGGAGAAAAATTCGATCGCTCCGGTGACGTCTTCGCGCGCGATTTGCGCCGTGACGGCGTCGACCGTCGTCACGTTCGACTGCGCGTCTTGCAGCATGCCCGGGATCTGCTTCTCACGCGCGATGACCGAGCGCACGCGCTGGGGAAGCGGCGCGAAATCGCGTGCTAGGAGTCCGTACACGCCGTTCGATGCCGCGCGCGTATAGAGCGCCGGATCGTGCCGCCAGCGTTCGAGCGTGCCGAGCTGCAGAATCGTATCCTCGAGCCGGCTTTCGAGGATTTGTGCGTCGTAGGTCGCTTCGGCGCCCATCGTGCCGGGATCGATCGCCCGCAGCTGATCGAGATAGCGGCGGGCGAAATCGAGCCGCTCGCCAAACCCATCGGCCCCGAACGAACCCAGCTTGTCGTCGTAGTCGTGCACGCCGGCTCGCGTCGCCTCGATCGGGTTGAGGCGCCATTGGTCATTGAAATAGCGCGTTGCGAGCGCATCGAGACGCGCGTCCCCAAGCGGCCGTTCCGGCTGGGCTCCCGCCGGGCCCACGAGCAGCGCAAACGCCGCAAGACCGGCGAGCCATCTTAGTCTCAGCGCATCGACCCGCGGCGCAAAGCGTCAGTCCTCGGTTTCATGAAGATGTAAGTGCGTTCCGTCTTCCGCTTCGTCGAGGACTTCGCGCGCCTCGGCGAGCACGGCTGCGGACAGGTCGACCCCGCCGTCAATCGTTCCGTCGGCGGCCAAGAATTCGGACTCCGACCAGTCCTCCCACGTTTCCAGCGGCTCGCCGTCCACCTCCGCGGGGAAGCGAACGCAGAAGCCCTGCTCGAGGTGAAGCCCGGCGACCATGACCCGCGTCCCGCGTGGGAAGTAGGTGCCGTCCTTCCAGAGCGTCCCGTACGTCGTTTGATAGTCTTCCCCGATGCGTAGCGCTTCGATCGT
>PMHP01000138.1:0-945 GCA_003158195.1 Vulcanimicrobiota bacterium
CGGTTACTTCAAGATCGTCAACAATTCCGTCGAATCCGCGCTTCGCAAGCTCGGGTATACGAACGAACAGATCGCAGCGATTGAGACGTTCGCGAAGGGAACGTTAACGCTCGAGGAAGCGCCCCATATCAACGCCGCAACTCTGCGCGCGAAGGGCTTTGACGAACAGGCCTTGGCTCGCATCGAAAAAGNNGCGCCTTCGAATTAGCGTTCGTCTTCAACCGCTTCGTCCTAGGCGACGAGTTCTGTGAGCGCGTGCTCGGGTTAACGCAAGAGAAGTTGAACGACCTCAATTTCTCGCTGCTTCGCGACGGATTGGGTTTCACGCAGCAACAGATCGAAGAGGCCTCCGACGTTATTTGCGGCCGGATGACGCTCGAAGGCGCACCGTTCCTCAAGGAAGAGCACCTGCCGATCTTCGACTGTGCGACGCCGTGTGGTAAGCATGGCGCGCGCTTTATCCGGCCGTTCGCGCACATCGATATGATGGCGGCCGCGCAGCCGTTCGTCTCCGGAGCGATCTCAAAGACGATCAATCTGCCGCAAACGGCAACGATTGCCGATGTCAAAGGAGCCTACCGCTACTCCTGGGAGAAGATGGTCAAGGCTGTGGCGCTCTATCGCGACGGTTCGAAACTGTCGCAGCCGCTCGCTGCAAGCTACGACGTCGGCGATCTCGACGAACTCGAAGCGCCGCAGACGTCCTACGAAGGCGCGGTCCGGANNGAGACGACTCGGAGGAACCGGCGGAACAAGCCTTCACGACGCCGATTCAGGTGGCCGAACGGATCGTCTATCGTTATATTGCGAAGCGGCGGCGCTTGCCGGATCGTCGCAGCGGCTATACGCAAAAAGCCGTTATCAGCGGCCATAAGGTCTATCTGCGAACGGGCGAATACGCCGATGAGTCGCTCGGCGAGATTTTCATCGACATGCACAAGGAGG
>PMHP01000138.1:1012-12408 GCA_003158195.1 Vulcanimicrobiota bacterium
CGATCATCGACTATATCTTCCGGGAGCTCGCCGTCAGCTATCTCGGCCGGTACGACTTGGCGCAGGTTCAACCGACCATGTCGGTCGATGCCATGGGCCCGGATCCGGAATATACGGGCGAAAAAGATGCAGGCGTGCACTTCACGACGCCGACCAAGGACGACGAGCACGAGCGGTTGCATCCGAAGAGTCAGCACCTCAATCCGACGGCTGCAATCCGTCCGNNGCGCCGTCACCTCGGGACCGCGAACCGAGGTGGGGCGCGTCATGACGAGCACCCTGCCGCAGCTCGACGAGCGTCGCGTTGCAGTCGCCAAGGGATATTCGGGCGATGCGTGCGGCGATTGTGGTCAGTTTACGTTGGTTCGCAACGGGACGTGCCAAAAGTGCGATTCGTGCGGAGCGACGAGCGGCTGTTCCTAACGTAGGATCATCGAGCCGGCTCGTAACCGGACGCAGGCGGCGGCGTCCCGTTATGGAGCCGCGTGCAACCGTAATTCTCCCGGGGCGAGCGGTGGAACCGGACGTTTCGCCGTACCCAGTCCGAGTGTTTCGACCCGACGGGTTTGCGGAGCGCCTTAGCGGTGTTTCCCTTGACGACCTCGCCGCACGCGGCATGCGCGGCATCATCGTCGACCTCGATAACACCCTGGTCGGGTACGGTCAAGACCACATGGCATCCGACGACGCTTCCTGGATCGCAAGCGCCCTAGAGCGCGGCTTCCGGGTCTGCCTCGTCTCCAACAACTTCCCGGAGCGAGTGCTTCGGGTCGCTCGCGAGCTTGGCGTGCCCGCGATTCCCAACGCCCTCAAGCCCTTGCCGGGGTCGTTCGCGCGGGCTCTCAAACTGCTCGAAACGCCTCGAAATCGGACGGTGGTGGTCGGCGATCAGCTATTCACCGACGTCTTGGGCGCGAAGTTTCTCGGCCTGCATGCGATCCTCACCGAACCAATCGTCGCCAAGGATTGGCTCGGTACGCGCATCCTACGCTTCTTCGAGCGCATCTTTCTCGGGAAGCGCACGCCGTGAAGCTGGCCGTGATCGGCGACCCCGTCGAACATAGTCGAAGCCCGGAATTGTTCGCGAAGATGCTGGCTGCCGAGGGCCTGACCGGAAGCTACGGCCGCATCCGTGTCGCTGCCGGCATGGCGGCGCGCGCCATCGACGACCTGCGCGGCCAAGGCTATCTCGGCCTCAACGTCACGACGCCGCTTAAAGAAGAAGCCTTCGCCCACGCCGCGTGGCGCGATGCAACCGCGCTCGCCAGCCGTTCCGCGAACACCCTCGTCCTTACGGAAACGATCGAGGGCCACAACACCGACGGCATCGGCGCCCTCGGAGCCCTAAGCGAGGCGGGCCTCACCGATTTCGCCGGCGCCCGCATCCTCGTTCTCGGCGCGGGCCCAACCGCACGTGCAGTGATCGCCGCACTGAGCGCAGCCGACGCCGGCGTCTCGATCTGGAACCGCACCCCCGAGCACGCCCAAAGCATTGCCGACCTCCTGGACGCGCAGGTCTTCGCCCCCTCCGATCGCTACGAAGCCGTGTTCGCTGCGCTCCCTCCCGCGGTCACCCTCGACGACGCTGCCCTAATCCACGCCGTCCGCGCTGCCCCGATCCTCATCGACGCGAACTACGGCGACCGCGCCACCCTCGCCGCCGAGCTCGGCCGCCCCGCCCTCGACGGCACAACGATGCTCGAGCACAGCGCCCGCGCCTCCTTCGCCCTCTGGCGCACCGCCCTCGGCCTCTAGTCTAGCCCCCGCCCGCACCGATCGCGCGCGAAGCGCCGCGCGCCCTCGAGACCGGTGCTCGACCGCGCGCGGCAGAGCCGCGCGCAGCAGAGCCGCGCGCACGCCCGTGGCCGCGGGGTCAAGCGGCCTTACGCGCGCATGTCCGCCCGTGGACAGGCGCGGGGCCGCGCTAACACCGCATCCATGCGGTGCGCGGCAGGCTCGGCTCCGGCTCGCACAGTCCGCGCCGGGGGTTTGGGGNNTAACAGTCTGCTCGCTTTCCAAGCGAGTGCATTCGACCACTCTGCCACCTCTCCGAGTGCCTGCGCGGCTTTCGGTCAGGAAGCGTTAAAGGCCCGTCGCGTTGAGTTCCGAGACGAAGGCCTGGACCCGCGGGTCCAACCACCACCGTTCGAACGGCGCAACGATGCCGGGGATCGCGCGCAAGCGCGAAGCGTGTGCTTCGAGCCGTTCGCGGTCCGGCGCGTCACGCGCGTATTCGGCCTGGAAGGCGCCGAGCGCGGCATGCGCGTCGGCCTCGCTTCCGGCGGCAACCCGCAAATCGTCGATCGGGACCTCGGGTCGGTCGTTCTCCATAACGTCAACCGGATTCGACGTGCGGCGGTGCCCGCCTAGATGCCGGCCGGGTGCCAGATCGTCTTGATTTCGACGAAGGCCGCGACGTGCTCGAGGTCCTGTGCCTCGGCAGCAAACCATTGCGCGGGCGACGAGACGCCGTACGTGCGCGTTCGCTTGAGGTTCTCGGCGCCCAGCCGCTCGAGCTCGGCCTCGAAGGGCGCGTCGAGCCCGTAGGTCAGCAACGCGTTCACGTCCATGTGACGTGCGAGGTGCGGCGCGATTTCGATGCGCCTGCCGGTGAGCACGTTTGCCGCGCCGCCCGGAAGATCGCAGGTTGCCAGACACTCGGCAAACACAATCGCGGTCCGCGGATCGATCTCCGACGCGATCGCAACGACCGTGTTACCCGAGACCAGCGGCGGAACGAGCGCAGAGACCAAGCCCAGCAGCGCAGGCTCGTCCGGTGCGACCACGCCGACGACCCCCATCGGTTCGGGCGTCGAATAGTTATAGTACGGGCCCGCGACCGGATTGCGCGACGACAGGACGGCAGCGTATTTGTCGCACCAGCCGGCGTACCAGAGGGTGCGATCGATCGCCGCCGTCGTCTCGCGCAGTGCCTCGGTCTCGTCGGCTTTCATCCCGAAGCGCAACCGCTCGACGAACTCGGCGCGGCGCGCGTCCATCATCTCGGCAAGCCGATACAGCACGAGCCCCCGGTTGATCGGGGTCATACTCGACCAGCGCGCGAATGCCGCCCGCGCCGCAACAACCGCATCGCGCAGGTCTTTGCGGGAGGCGCGCGCGACGTTCGCCGAGTCGTCCGTCCCCGTCCCGAAGACGTCGCTGCGTCCCGACTCCGAGCGCACGAACGAGCCGTTGACGTACAGCTTGTAGGTCTTGCGAACGTCCAGGCGCAGGACTTCGCGCGTTTTCGGCACCCTCGGGGCTACCACAAGCCGAGAAACCCGACCTCCAGCCGGCGGTCACGCCGCGGCTTCTGCCGGACCTGCCGGATTGCGAACGGTGAAAGGTGGGCACAAGAGCGTCATGAGCAACGCTACGACCAAGAAGCCGTTCCTTACGGACGTTACCCAATTGCGCCAAAAGGCGAAACAGCATATCGATAAGGGGCCGGTCACCGGCAACTACGCCGGCGATGTCGAGCAGGCGATTGACATTTTGCAAACGGTCCTCGCGACCGAGATCGTCTGCGTTCTACGGTATACGATGCACGCGGTCGCCGCGGTCGGCATCGATAGCGAGAGCGTCAAAGACGAATTCTTGGAACACGCGGGCGAAGAGCAAGAACACATGAACGCCGTTGCCGAGCGCATCAATCAGCTTGGCGGGAAACCGAATTTCAACCCGGAGGGGCTGGCCTCGCGATCCGCCTCAGAGTACGGCTCCGCCGACGAATTGGTCGACATGATCAAGGAAAACCTCATCGCGGAACGGATTGCGTGCGAGCACTATCGCGAGCTCGTGCGGTATTTCGCGGAAAAAGACCCGACGACGCGCGTGATGCTCGAAGGCATCCTCGCGACCGAGGAAGAGCACGCCAACGACATGCACGATTTGCTCGTCGCGCACCAAGGCAAACCGTTCCTCGACAAGTAGCCGGCGCAGGACCGCCCCAAGTGACCCCGCAAGCCCTGTCGGGATGACCGACGGGGCTGCTCCTTTCTCCAAGACGTTCGAGCTCGTCGTCGTCCGGCACGGACAAACGCAATGGAATCGCGCGTTGCGCTTCCAGGGGCACACGGACGTTTCGCTCGATGAAACGGGCCGCTCGCAAGCGCTCGCGCTTGGCGCGTATCTGTCGACTTTCACCTTCGCGCGTGCCGTTTCGAGCGATCTCTCGCGAGCGCGCGAAACCGCCGAGCTGATCCTCGGCGATCGCGGACCGCGGCTCGAACTCGACCCGCGTTGGCGTGAGATGCAATTCGGCACGTGGGAGGGGCTCACGTGGAGCGAGATCGTAGCGCAGAATCCCGAACTCGCGCACCGCCCCGCAAACACTCCGCGCTTCTATACGCCGCCGAACGGAGAGTCGTTCGATGCGCTCTGCGAGCGCGTGCGCGGCGCGGTCGGTGCGCTCGATGCGGGCGCGCGTGACGGCACGGTCGCGCTCGTGGTCACGCATGCCGGGGCACTCCACGCCTTGCTTCGGGTGCTGTTGGGAGAATCCGAGGCCGCCGCACTCAGCGTGCGCTTCCTGCCCGCAACGATCACGCGCTTCGGCATCGCGCCGGACGGTGCGCGCATCATCGAACTCAACCGCTCCGTCACCGAGAGCGTGGCGTGAACGGTTTTCACGTCACGCCGCAGAGCCTCGATCGGGACGCCGCCGCCGCCGCGCGGCAGCGCATCGACGCGCTCACAAAACCCGTCGGATCGCTTGGCCGGATCGAGGAGCTTGCCGTGCAGCTCTCGGCGATCGCCGGGCGCGTCGTCGACCGCGCATACGAGCGCAAAGCCGTTCTGATCGGTGCGGGCGATCATGGGGTCACGGCGGACGGGGTAAGCGCCTATCCCGCCGCGGTGACGGCGCAGATGGTCGCCGGATTTCTCGCCGGCCACGCCGCGATCAACGCGTTCGCACGCACGGTCGGAGCGGACGTCTACGTTGCGAATTTTGGCGTGCGCACGCCGTGCGAACCGCACGAGCTGCTCATTGACGTCGTCGTCGGCGAGGGAACGGGGAATTTCGGACGGCTCGAACCCGCGATGGCGCCGGCCGACGTCCACCGAGCGCTGGAAGCCGGAAAGGACGCGTTTGAGAACGTCATCGCACGAGCGCCGTACGACGTCGTCGCGCTCGGCGACATGGGAATCGGCAATACGACGAGCGCGGCGGCGTTGATCGCGGCGCTCACCGGCGCCGGCCCGGCGGCCGTCACCGGACGCGGCACCGGAATCGACGATGCGACGCTGACAAACAAACGCGACGTCGTCGCGCGCGCGCTCGAAGCGCTGCGCGCTACTCGGCATGCGGACGGAACCGGCGCTCCCGGCGTCATGGCGATCGCATCCGCCGTCGGCGGATACGAGATCGTTGGCCTCGCGGGGGCGATCCTAGCCGGAATGACGCACCGGATCCCGATCGTGCTCGACGGGTTCATTGTCGCCGCCGCCGCGCTGATCGCGCAACGCCTCGAGCCGAGGGCAATCGACTTCTGCATCGCCGCGCACTGCTCGCAAGAGCCCGGCCATCGCATCGCGCTCGAAGCACTCGGACTCGAGCCGCTCTTCGATCTTCGGTTGCGGCTCGGCGAAGGCAGCGGCGCCGCACTCGCACTGCCGCTCGTCGAGGCCGCGTCGCGCATGATCTCCGAGATGAAGACGTTCGCCGAAGCCGGCGTATCGACGAAAACGGGTCACGCGCCGTCCTGAAACGCGCCGTTGCGGCCCTCGGTGCGGCCTTGGCGTACTTCTCGATCCTGCCGGCCGGTTCGTTTGCCCGCGGCCCGGCGCCGGACGAAGATGCGCTCGTCGCGCTCCCGCTGATCGGTGCGGTCATCGGCGCGCTCGCCGGTTTAGCTGCGCTCGGGCTCGCGCGAATCGTGCCGAACGTGCCGCACCCGCTGCCTGCCGCGCTCGCGCTCTGCGTTCTCGTCGTTGCAAGCGGCGCAATCCATCTCGACGGCTTTCTCGACGGGTGCGATGCGTTTTTCGCGAGCGTCTCCCCCTCGGCGCGGCGTGCGATCCTCAAGGATCCGCACCGCGGCTCCTTTGCCCTTGCCGGTCTCTTGTGCGCGGGCGCGACCTGGTTCGCGGCGCTTCTCGCGCTTCCGATGGCGGCCTATCCTGCGACGCTCGCGTTCGGCGGCGCGCTCGCTCGCGCCGCGGCCGTCGCCAATGCGTTCGCGTTCCCCGACCCGCGCCGGGGGCGTCCGGCAATCACGCCGTCGGCGCTCATCGCCGTCGCGCTCGTCGCGGCGGCGT
This sequence comes from Vulcanimicrobiota bacterium, assembly GCA_003158195.1. Lineage (GTDB taxonomy): Bacteria > Vulcanimicrobiota > Vulcanimicrobiia > Vulcanimicrobiales > Vulcanimicrobiaceae > Palsibacter > Palsibacter borealis. Next base: position 7,274 of record PMHP01000138.1, read on the forward strand.
TTTGGATTGCGCCGTTTGCGACGCTGCTGGTCCCGGCGGCCCTCGCCGCTTCGATCGGGCTCGGGCGATGGATTGCCGGCCGGCTCGACGGCGTGCTCCCGGGCGATGCCTACGGCTTCATCATCGTCGTCCTTGAAGTCGCGATTCTCGCGGCGCTCGTTCTCGTTACTTCAGAAGGGCGCTCGACGGCGCACGGGTAAAACGCGCGGCGTGGGAACGTCTGACGTCACGAGCTACCTGTACCTCCCGCCCGGACCTCGAGCGCCGGAGGAGATCAACGTGGTTGTCGAGATTCCGCAAGGGTCGCGCAACAAGTACGAATACGACAAAGCGCTCAACATCTTCCGGCTCGACCGCGCGCTGCATTCGCCGATTTATTATCCCGGCGACTATGGATTTGTGCCGCGCACGCTCGCCGAGGACGACGACCCGCTCGACGTTCTCATCCTCGTTATCCAGCCGACGTTCGCCGGCTGCCTCGTCGTCGCACGCCCGATCGGCCTGTTAAAGATGATCGACGACGGAAAGCCCGATGACAAGGTGCTCGCCGTCCCGGTAGGCGAGCCCGCATACCACGACATCTACACCCAATCCCAGATCTTCCCCCACACGCTGCGCACGATCTCTCATTTCTTCGAGACCTACAAGACGCTCGAAGGTAAAACAACCAGCACGCAAGGCTGGCAAGACAGTGCCGCTGCCCGCCGCTCTATCATGGAGTCGGTCGAGCGCTTCAAGGAGCATCACCCCGCCGGCTGATCGGTCAAGCCGTAGGGGTAACCCTACTACAAGTTGTTCGCTCCGTGCGGCTACAGTAGGGTGCGATGCACTCTCTTGAGGCCGCTCCGAAGGCGGTTCTTACCCGGCGCGAGCGGGCCGTGGCCGAATTGGTCGGTGCCGGGCTTTCGAACGCCGAGGTGGCCGGGTCCCTCGGCGTGACGGTGAAGGCGGTCGAGAAGCATCTCGGATCGATCTACAAGAAGCTGGCGCTGCCGTCGCGCAGCAAACTGATCGTCTACCTCAACGGACGGACACCCCCGGACTCCGCGCTCGGGTGACGTCCTAGAGCCTAGGCTTCCGCCGATTGGGGGCAATTGTTGCATTGACGAATCGCGATATAGGCGCTAGTATCGAAATATGTCAATGCAACGATGCTGCCCTCCGGCGGTCGGTGATACCGCCGAGCGGACCAACGAAGCGGCGATCTTCAAGGCGCTTGGTGATGCGCATCGGCTGACGATTCTTGCGACGTTGAGTCGAGCCGAAGATGAGGTCTGCGTGTGCGACTTGGGGTCCGCGCTCCCGCTCAATCAGCCCGCCGTCTCGCACCATTTGAAGATCTTGCGGGACGACGGCCTTGTCATCTGCGAGCGGCGAGGCACCTGGGTCTACTACCGTCTCGCTCTAACGCAAAAGACCGCATTGAGCGTGCATTATGCTCCGTGATTCCAGAAAGGGTCCTTGTATGAAGATGCATATGAACTTCGCCACACGAGATCTCGACGCGAGCGTAGCGTTTTACTCGACGTTGCTGGGCGTCAAGCCGGCGAAGGCGCTACCGGATTACGCGCTATTCATCTCCGAGGAACCTGGCCTCGAACTCGCGCTCGACCTCGATGGTGGCGCCGTTGCTGCTCCCGGCGAGCACTTCGGTATCGTCGTTGAATCCGCCGAAGATGTCGAAGCTCAGCTCGATCGGCTAGAAGCGGCCGGCTACCCCGTTGACGTCGAGCGTGAAGAGACGTGCTGCTACGCGAATCAAACAAAGGTCTGGGCGAGCGATCCTGAGGGTCGTCGTTGGGAAACCTACGTCGTTCACGAAGATACCGAAGAGCGCGACGACGAGGACACGTCATGCTGCACCGATCCTGCCGCTAGCAGCAATGGGCGAATTCGGGCAACGACATGACGAAGTAGAACGTGTTACAGGGCGCAAACGGCAGCAGATAGACGACAGCGCTCGTCACGAGCAGTCCGGCGCACACCGGCGTGATACTGCACGATGCATAACCAACGGGCTATGGAAAATTCGTCACTAGCCGCTTACGCGGAAGCCGTCTTGCACAGCCACCGCTCGGCACCTCGATAAGCAAGCGACAAAGAGGGTGGCGGCAACCCGCGCAGATGACCGATCAATAGCCAGCAGGTTATTGATTCGAAAGGCCGAACGCTCCCGATGTGCTCTTCAAAACGCTCGCCGATCCGACGCGCCGGGCTATCTTCGAGCGATTGTGCCGCGAAGGGGAGCAGACCGTGCGAGCCCTGACGGCTCGTTCTGGGGTCTCGCAACCGGCCGTGTCCAAGCATCTACGCGTTCTGAAACACGCCGGGTTGGTACGCGACCGCCATGAAGGACGCCAGACGCATTATAGTCCCCAGCTCGGCGCGCTTGCTCCCTTGATCGACTGGACGAGCCAGATGGCCGGGTTCTGGCAGCGCCGGTTCGACCACCTCGAAGATCTGCTGAAAAGGATGGACCGATGAACAAAGAATCGACCGAAACGCTCTCCGTCGTTACCGAACGCGAGATGCCTCATCCGCCGGAAAAGATCTGGCGCGCGCTCACGCAGCAACCCCTGATCGAGGAATGGCTGATGAAGAACGACTTCGAGCCGCGCGTCGATCATCGTTTCAAGTTTCGCGCAGACTGGGGCGAGGTCGACGGTCAGGTCCTCGCAGTCGAGCCGAACAAGACGTTGACGTACACGTGGGTGGCCATGGGGCTCGAGAGCGTCGTCACCTGGACGCTCACCCCGACGAGCACGGGGACTCACGTGCGCGTAGAACAGACGGGCTTCCGGCCGGATCAGCAACGGGCTTACAACGGCGCCAAGTACGGATGGCAGCAGTTCTTTGCGGCCCTGGAGCAGGTCGTAGCGCGCACGGATTGATGCAAAAAACCGGACCAGAATTCGAGGCAGAGATATGCCAATGAATCCATCCGACCGTATCGATCAACTGATCGCAGAAACAACGGACTGGCGCGGGAAGACCCTCGCCCGCGTCCGCAAGGCGATCCTTGCGGCCGACCCGGGGATCGTCGAGGAATGGAAGTGGATGGGAAGCCCGGTGTGGTCTCGCGACGGAATCATAGCGGTCGGCAACGCCCACAAAAAACACGTGAAGCTTACCTTTGCGAACGGAGCCAGTCTCACGGATCCTGACAAGCTCTTCAACGCGGGGCTCGAAGGCAACAAGTGGCGAGCGATCGATTTTTTCGAGGGCGATAAGGTCAATGAGCGTGCGCTAAAAAATCTCATCCGTGCCGCGATCGATTACAATAAGAGCAAAGTGAAGAAGACCCCGCCTGCGCGTCCTCGAGCGAAGGCAGCCAAAAAGTAAACCTCGTCTCCGGGCGGACCGGGTGATCGACCTTAGGCCTGGTTAGCGCAGTCGAGTTTTCGCGCGAGACGATCCATGCGGTGGACCACCACGGTGTCGCCGGCGCGAGCGAACGCCATCAGCGCTTGCTGTGGCCGCTTCGTATCTTTGCCGGACGCCTCGTGCGTGACCTGGACCTCGAGCGGCTCCCTCAAGGTGCGAGAGCACCACTTCGTCCGCCGAAGTAATGAGCATCGGCTTCGCCCTCGCGATCGTTGCGCTCGTTGCAACGAATGTGGAGGTGATGTTCTTGAACGATACGCGTATGTGGTGCTACAGTCATCGCGCTCGCGAAAGCGGGGAGCCGTACCGATGTTGCGTTGCGGCTGCCTCACTTGGCACGGCAACCCTGTCCGTCGGGACGATTCTCGGTTACCTCGTGCGCTTTGGAACCATTGGGCCTACCGGTTGCACGTACGGCTATCGCCTTTGGGACCGGCCTTTTTGTCATGCCATTCGCACTTCTCTATTCTTATACGTCTTAAACATTGGAGATAGCTGCATGCGCAAACTTCTTTTCCCAATGATTGCGGCCACACTGGTCTTCACGGGATGCGGAGGAGCCGAACCCGTTCTGACTCCCGGCCCCGCCCCCATGTCGACGGGTGGAGGCCTCGACAACACGGGACTTCGCTCGGTCGCCGTGATGGCCGTACCAAACGTTGGGGCCGGAACACAAGCGACGCCCTTTGTTTATGATTTCGGCAACGTGGATCCAATCGCCGGCAAATACTATCTGGCAGACCGGACGAACAAAAGCGTCGACATCTTTAATACTTCATCGCTATCGACGCCCATAATCCAAGTGCATGGCTTCACTGGAATCGGTGCGACATTCCCGACGAGTGGCCCGAACGACGTAACCGTCATCCCTGGTTCGCCGTTTGTCTACGCGACCGACGTTGACAACGTTCGCGTGATCAACACGTCGACGGATCAAATAACGCAGTCGATTGTGACGTCGACGAGCGGTTTGCGGAGCGACGCCGACTGCTACGACTCCGATGACAAGATCGTTATGGCCGATAACGGCGCCGACACGCCACCCTTTGCCGCCTACATCTCGACGGCGACGAACACGGTTACCTCAAAACTAGCGTTTGCGACGTCGGCCGGCTTGGAAGCGTGCCTCTACGACCCTGGGACGAAGAACTTTTTTATCAATAACGATGGTACGCCGGCGAATCCGAACGGCGAACTTGACGTCATACCGGCCGCTTCAGTCGTCGCCGGAGCGCCGACGGTATCCGCCCAGTATTCCGAAGGTAACTGCGGGCCCGCCGGCATCGCGCTCGGCCCCAACGAGGAGCTTGTCATCGGATGCGACGCCCCGGCAGGCGACCCGCAGATTACGCTGATCATGAATGCGACGACGGGTGCGATCTTAAAGACCATAACACAAGTCGGTGGGTCCGACGAAGTCGCATACGATGCACGTTACGGGCGCTTTTACACGGCTTCCCGTGATTGGACCTCGACCGGCATTTCCGGTTCGGGCACCGTGACTCCCGTTCTCGGGGTCATCGACGCTCAACGCTTGGTCTGGCTTGGCAACGTACCCACCAGCATCAATTCACATTCGGTCGCCGCGGATTCTGCGAATGGTGACGTTTTCGTTCCCATCGCTGCGACGGCCACCACGGCGGGCGGAATAGAAGTGTTCCGCTTACGAAGCTAGCGCTTCCGGCATCTGATCAGACACGTAAACCGTCTCCCGGGCGAAGTGGGTCATCGACCTTAGGCCTGGTTAGCGC
>PMHP01000138.1:12454-12900 GCA_003158195.1 Vulcanimicrobiota bacterium
CGCACGGCGCAACGACGATCGCGTCGGGGTCGGCGGCTGCGATCGCCGTCCACGCGAGCACCACCGAATTCGCTCCCGGATTGGCGAGGATCGGCGTGCCGCCGGCGAGCTCGACGAGACCGGGCGTCCAATGGCCGCCGCNNTCGCCGCGCGAGCGACGATGTCATAAGAGACCGCGCAGACCTCGCACAGTTCTTGGGTGACGATCAAATCCGGCTCGAGCCGTTCGAGCAATTCGGCATCCAAGGTGTAGAGGCTCGAGCCCTCGTGGAGACTGCGCCGCACGTGACGATCGATCTCGCGCGAACCCGCGGCATGCGGGAGAGCGCTTGCCGTAAGCTGGGGCTTCGCGCGGGCCTCGGGCGGAAAATCGCACTCATGCGTGACGCCGGCGAGACGGTCCCCGAGCCCGAGCGCGTAAACGATCTCGGTCGCGCTCGGCAGCA
>PMHP01000165.1 GCA_003158195.1 Vulcanimicrobiota bacterium
ACGTCGAACGCAAACCAAACCGCGGGCCGGCCGACGAGCGCAACCGTGTGCGGCGGCAGCTTCCAGGCGTTGCGCACGGAACCGCAGTGCCCGTCCAGAATCGGGCGCGGCCGTTCCGGCCCCGTCTCGACGGTCGACGCCATGAAGCGCGGGAGGCGAAAGCCCAGCTTCATGTTACTCCTCTTCGAACTTTCGCAACTCCGCCTTTACGATAGCGCGCGCAACCTCGCGCCGGCTCTTATGCGCCCCCGCCGGCCGCACGTTCGTCGCCGGCCCCATCCGCGGCAGCATAGCAAGAAGTCTATGCTTGCGCTTCCGTTTCGCCATCACCGCCGCTTCCGCACCCTTCCCACCATGTCATCCCGAGCGAAGCTNNGCTTCGCTCAGGGTGACATGGTTGGGCGAGGGCTAGCATTTCCTGAGCAACAAAACCCGGTAGTTCACGTGTTCCTTGAATCGGTCGCGATCGAATTGCTGCGGCTGCTTCGTGTAGAGGAAATCGGCGGCGAGTGCCAATTGCTTACGCAAGAAAAATCGGAAGATTCGCACGATAAAGCCGGGGATCACGTGGAGCAGGAGATCGCGCAGGAGCTCGATCGTCGGCAGGATGATCTCGAAATACAGTTTCTTTCCGACGTCGAGCGTCGGCAGCGTATCGTCGGTAACGTCGTCGCAGGAGACGACCTCAAAATTACTTTTCGCCAGTTTCTGCGAGAATTCCGACTCGGTCCAAACCGTCTCGTAATACAATCCCTCGGCCTTGCGAAAATAGTCCGAGATCAAGATATATCCGCCTTCCGCGAGCAGCGTGCGCGCCTTCGGGAAAAGCAGGTGGTGGGCCATGTACTGGCAGCTCTCCGACATGATAATGACGTCGAAGGGCTCCGCGCTTTCGAAGTCTTCGAACTTCGAGAGAGCAAAGGCGGCGCGATCGCCCAGCCGCTTGGTGACGGCCTCGGCAAGGTAGCTGTCGGGCGTTAGCGCGGTGACGCTATAGCCTGCGGCCACAAGCCGTTCGCTCAGCTCGCCCGTGCCGCAACCGGCATCCAAAATGCGCCTCGTCCCGGCAGGGATGCGCTCGATCAAGAGCCGGCTGTAATTCGCCTGCGCCGTTTTGAGCCCGTCGAGCGTGTGCGGGCAGTCGCCCTGCCACAGGCCGAAGTGCAGTGAATCGAGCCCGACGATGTCGCGGCAAAAGCGCAGGATAAAGTCCGCCGGCCGCTTCTCTTTCATCGCGACCAGCCTCCCTACGCCGTGCTCCGGACGAGCTCGGCGGTACGGGCGGCGGCGCGTTTGAGAAGTTCGCGTCCGTCTTTGAGGGCTTCTTCGAGGCCGGTCGGACCATCGACGATCGGGACGCAGGTGACGCCGCGGGCGCGCAAGGCGAGCTCCGCGGCGGCGGTGACGCTGCCGCCGAACGCAACGACCGGGACGCGCGCGTGGTGGGCAAGATTGGCGACGCCGAGCACCGTCTTGCCGGCGAGGGTTTGGGCGTCGATGCTGCCTTCGCCGGTCAGGCATATCGTTGCGCGCTCGAGCGCGGCCGGCAATCCGCACAACTCACCGACGAGTTCCGCGCCGCGCCGGACTTCGGCTCGCAAGAAAGCCAAGAGCGCGAACCCGGCGCCGCCCGCCGCGCCGCTGCCTTGCGCGTCGCGCAGGTCGCGGCCGAGCGTCTTTGCAGCGACGTCGGCGAAGCGTTCGAGCGCCGCGTCGAGCTCGCGCACGTCTTCCGGCGAAGCGCCTTTTTGCGGGCCGAATACGGCGCTCGCGCCGTACGGTCCGAGCAGGCGGTGAATCACGTCGGTCGCCGCAACGAACTTCGTCGTCGCGATCCGCGGATCGAGCCCGTCGAGATCGATCCGCGAAAGCCGCGCGAGCGAGACGCCGCCCGGCGCCAGATCGTGACCGTTCTCATCGAGGAAGCGCACGCCGAGCGCGCGCAACAGGCCGCTGCCGCCGTCGTTGGTCGCGCTGCCGCCGAGACCGACGACGATCGTGCGCGCGCCCGCATCGAGCGCGGCCGCGATCATTTGCCCCGCACCGGCACTGCTCGCGTGGCGCACGTCGCGATCCCGCTCGCGGATTCGCGCGAGGCCCGAGGTCGCTGCGAGTTCCACGACCGCGGTCGTGCCGTCGACCGCGAACGCGGCGTCGACGTCGCGCCCGATCGCGTCGAGCGCGCTGCAGGTGATCCGCCGGAATCCGTTCGCGGCGAAGACCTCGACGGTTCCCTCGCCGCCGTCGGCCATCGGCACGAGGATCGTCGTGTATCCGCGCTTGCCGTAGATCGAGCGCCAGCCCTCCGCGATCGCGCGGGCGGCCCGGGCGGCTGTTAAGCTGCCCTTGAACTTGTCGGGCGCGATGACGGCGATCGGCTCCTGACGCGCCACTACCGCTCCGCTTTACCGCGCGTGAAATAGCGGTAGGGGTTATCGACGAGCATCGTTGCGATCTGCGCTTCGCTGACGCCGCGCGACCGGAGCGCCGGCAACACGTCGGTGTGAATGTGCGTGTAGTTCCACTTCGGCAGCATCGCCCCGACCGCGGCTTCGGGAAACCAGTCGATAAAACACGACGCGTCCTGCGAAAGGACCATGCGCTCGGCATAGCCCCGCCGGCAAAGCTCGACGACCGTCGACACGCGCTCTTCGAACGAGAGCAGCGCGTCGATTCCAAAGCGGTCCATCCCGATCAGCGACCCGGCTTCCATCAACGCGATGAGGTAGTCGAGATCGGCCGAATCGCCGCTGTGTCCGATGACGACTTTCGAGAGATCGCAACCCTCCTCGCGGAAAACGCGCTGCGCGATCGTCCCGGATTGATTGTGGACGTTCGTGTGCACGGTGATCGGGGCGCCGGTCTTGCAGTGTGCCGCGGCGACCGCCCGCATCGCTCGTTCGACGCCGGGCGTTAAGCCCGCAACCTCGATCGCGCACTTCAAGAACGCGGCCTTGACCGAGGTCCCCGCGATGCCTTCCTCGATGTCGCGAACGAACAGGTCGATCATCGGCTCGGGGCCGCCGAGCAGCGTTCCCGGGCCCTGAAAATCGAAGAAGAAGGGGAGGTCGTTATAGGTGTAGAGCCCGGTCGCAACGATAATGTTGATGTCGACTTCGGCGTTGATCCGCACGATGCGCGGGATGTACCGGCCGAGGCCAATCACGGTCGGATCGACGATCGTATCGACGCCGGCAGCCTTGAGCTTGCGCAATTTCGCGATCGCATCGGCGACCCGCGTTTCCTCGTCCCAATACGCCGGATAATTTTCGCGAATCTCTTCGTTGAGGACGAAGACGTGCTCGTGCATCAAGGTCGTACCGAGCGCGCTCGTTGCGATCGGCCCGCGTACGCTCTCAACCGTCGCCACGGCTAGACGGCGCGCGCGCCGAAGCGCAGCGGCAGCGCGGTTGGGCCCACGATCCCCTGGCCCGGCAGCCAGCTCGGCGCGCCGTCGAGTTCGATCCGGTCCAAGCGTTGTGCGAGCGTCACGAGCGCTTCCTGCATCTCGGCGCGCGCCAACCACATCCCAAGACACCGGTGAATGCCGCCGCCGAACGTCATTTGCGCTGCCGGCCGCTCGACGGTAATGTCGAACGGCGCCTCGCCGAAGACCGCCTCGTCGACGTTGGCCGAACCGAGCATCAATCCGAACACCGTCCCTGCCTTGAAGCGGACGCCGCGATGCTCGAACGCCTCGGTCGCGATGCGCGGGATGCCCGAGATCGTCGGGAACTTGCGCATGATCTCGTCGACGGCGCGCGGCGCGAGGTCGGGCCGTTCCGCGAGCAGTGCCCACTGTTCCGGAAAACGGGTGAATGCAAGCAATCCGAGCCCGAGTTGGTTGCGGGTCGTGTCGTTACCCGCAAAGACGAGCCCAACGACGTTGGTGTGCAGCTCCTCCTCGCTGAGCCGGTCACCGTCCTCTTCGGCTTGGAGCAGCGCTGTGATCAGATCGTCCTTCGGTTCGCGCCGCCGTTCGGCTAAGACGTCTTTGACGCAGTCCGACAGTGCGAGAAGCGACGTCTCGATCCGCGCGCGCACCTGCGGATCCGCCACGAGCGGGCTGAAAATGAGGCCGAGGTCGCTGGCCCAGCCGCAGAAGCCGTCGCGTTTTTCCACCGGGATCCCGAGCAGCTCGCAGATGCCCTCGAGCGGGTACCGATCGGAGAACGCGGTCATGAACTCGCAGTGCCCGCTCGCTGCGAATGCGTCGATCAGCCGCTCGGCAGTCGCCTTGAAGTACGGGCGCAGCCGTTCGATCGCCGGCGGCGTGAACGCTTTGGCGACGAGCCGCCGCAGCCGCGTATGATCCGCGCCGTCCATGTTCAGGAGCGCCTTGTCCCACCATCCGACGAGCGGCCCATCCTTGACGCCGCGCAGCTTAAGCATTGCGGCCGAGCCTTGATGCAGGCGCGGGTCGCGGAGCAATACCAAGACGTCTTCATAGCGCAGCGCCGAATAACCGAGCGGCGTGCGCGCGTACCAGCTCGCCGCCCGCGCGGCCCGCACGTCGTCCGAATCGATCCGAAAATGCGGATCGAAGATGTTTAGGAACGGGACCTCGTTGACTTGCATGCTGGAACCTGCGACGGGTGCTTCGGGGTCGCCTACCGGGCCGCGGCAGGAGCGCCCTGCTGCGACCGGCGGCCCCTACGCGGTGTTACGAAGGCGTGACCCTTCTCGATGAGTTGGAAGCCCGTTCGATCGCGATCCTCCGCGAGGCCTATTTTCGCGTTTCGCCGCTTGCGATGTTATGGTCGATGGGTAAGGACTCGACCGCGCTGCTGTGGCTCGTTCGCAAGGCGTTTCTCGGAAGCGTGCCGTTTCCGGTCGTCCTGCTCGACACCGAGATGGAGTTGCCGGAGGTCTACGCGTTCCGCGACGAGCTCGCGCGCGCGTGGAACCTCGACGTGCGCAACGAGCTCTGTCCCCCGGAAACCTCCAGCGACCAAACCCTTCCGCCGGCGACCCGCGCTGCGGCGCGTAAGACTGCAGGCCTGCGCGCGCTGATCGCGCGCGAGAAGCTTCGCGGCGTTATCGTCGGCATCCGGCGCGACGAGCAATCGACGCGCGCGAAAGAACGGGTCTTCTCGCCACGGCTTCCCGACGGCGCGTGGGACGTCAAGCATCAGCCGGCCGAACTCTGGGACGTCTATCATACCGACGTTGCCGACGGCCAGCACGTCCGCATCCATCCGCTTCTCGACTGGACCGAGGTCGACGTCTGGCGCTACACGCAACGCGAAGAGATCCCGATCGTCCCGCTCTATCTCGCGCGCGACGGCAAGCGCTATCGCTCGCTCGGCGAGAAGAACATCACCGTGCCGATCGATTCGAACGCGGCGACGATCGACGAGATCATTGCGGAGCTCGAAACGACGCGCCAGCCGGAGCGCGCGGGGCGCGTGATGGATCACGAGAGCGAAGATGCGTTCGAGCGTCTGCGCACGGGCGGATACATGTGAATCAGCTCCGCGTCGTCGCAGTCGGCCACGTCGATCACGGTAAATCGACCCTGATCGGTCGCCTGCTGCATGAGACCGGAAACCTTCCCGACGGAAAGGTCGCCGAGCTGCGCGCGATTAGCGAGCGGCGCGGCGTTGCGTTCGAATGGTCGTTTGTGCTCGACGCGCTGCAGAGCGAACGCGATCAAGCGGTCACGATCGATACGACCCGCATCTGGATGCGGACGCCGCAGCGCGACATCGTATTGATCGACGCGCCGGGCCACAAAGAGTTCTTGCGCAACATGGTAACGGGAGCTTCGGATGCCGACGCGGCGCTGTTGCTCGTCGATGCGAACGAAGGCGTCGGCGAACAGACCCGGCGCCACGCGCAGCTCTTGGAGCTGATCGGCGTCCCCCGCGTCGTCGTCGCGATCAACAAGATGGATCGCGTCGGCTACGATGCCGGACGCTACACCGCAATCCGCGCGGAGATGGAGGCGTTGCTCGAACGGGCCGGCGCGAGCGCCACCGCTTTCGTGCCGACGTGCGCACGCGAAGGCGAGAACGTTGCGCTCTCGGGCTCCCCGCACATGCCGTTCTATGACGGGCCTTCGGTGCTCGAGGCGTTGCTGGCCCTGCCGGAGCGTCGTGAAGCCGGCGGCGAGGCGCTCCGCATCGCCGTGCAGGGTGTCGTGCGGCGCGATCTGCAGCGCATCGTCGTCGGGCGGATCGAGGCTGGGGAGCTCGCAGCCGGCCGCGAGATCCTCATCTCGCCGGCGCGGCGACGGGCGCGGGTCGCCGCGCTGCACGTGTGGCCGGAACGTGAGAAAGTTACCGCGCGCGCCGGTGAGTCGGTCGGCTTTACGCTTGAAGGCCCGTTCTTCGTCGATCGGGGCGACGTCATCAGCGACACGTGGCACGCGCCGGCGCTCGCGACGTCATTTCGCGCGCGCCTGCTGTGGCTCGGGGCTCGACCGTTGCGCGCAGGTGACGCGTATCGCATGCGCTTCGGCACGCGCACCGCAAACGTCGAGGTTACCGAGGTCGAGCGCGTCATCGACATCGAGTTTCTCGACCGCGGCACGAGCGGATTCGCCCGCACGAACGACGTCGCGGACGTCGTGTTCTCGAGCCCGCAAACCTTACCGCTCGACGGGGTCGACGAATATCCGGGCCTGGCGCGTTTCATCCTGCTCGACGGGCTCGACATCGTCGCGGGCGGCACGATTTTGGCTCCGCTCGGACCGAACGTCTCGAACGATCTCGTCCGCGTCCATCATCTCCTCGACGCGGACGCTCGCGCCGGACGTATCGGCCATCGCGGAGCGGTGCTCTGGTTCACCGGACTCCCAGCCGCCGGCAAATCGACGATCGCGATGCAGATCGAGCGCCGGCTGTTCGAACGGAACTGCAATGCCTACGTCCTCGACGGCGACAACGTGCGCGCGGGACTTAACAGCGATCTCGGGTTCACGCCGGCTGACCGTCACGAGAACATCCGCCGTGTTGGCGAGGTCGCCGCGCTCTTCGCCGACAGCGGCACGATCGCAATCACCGCGTTCATCTCGCCGTATCGCGCGGACCGCGCGGCGGCGCGCCGTGCGGCCGGGGAGGCGTTCCATGAAATTTACATCAAAGCCGATGCGCAAACGTGCGAGCGGCGCGACCCCAAGGGCCACTACCGTAAGGCGCGCGCCGGAGCGTTACCGGATTTTACCGGGATAACCGGCGACTACGAGGAGCCGCAGACACCCGAGCTCGTCGTCGACACGAGCCTGCTTTCGATTGAGGCGGCAGTCGAGGCCGTTCTCGCGTACGTCGAAGAGCGCGTCATCGCGCCGGCTCGGCGCCACGCTGCAAGCTGGCCCTAAATTCGCGCTAGCGCGCCCTGATAACCAACGCCCGTCGCGCGTTCCGCAAGCTCTCAATTTGACGCAGCCGAGCATCGGGGCTGCCCGTTATGGTTTCGCTGCCCGTGATCGTTATCGAACCGGTTGCGGTTGCCGACGCGCTGTTCGTGAACGATAGGCTTCCGCTTCCGGACGTCGGCGTTAAACCAGTGATCGTCAGACTCGTCAGCGAGCCATCGTCGAGGATTGTCTCCGCTTCGGTCCCAGGCTCGTTCGGTTCGCCGTCGCCAAACGCGTTGGGCGACGGGGCCACCGATGCCGCCGGATGCCGCTGATGGATTTGTCCAGCGCTTCCACCGACCGGCTGTTCGAGGATCAAGAAGAAGCACCCGGTCGTGGCGGCGGTCGTGTACGACGCGCCGAGGAGGGCATTTCCGCTGTAAGACGAGACCGTGTACTCGCCGTAATACAGCGTGATCATGACGGGAGTCGGCGTCGGCGCTGGAACCGGTGTCGCGGTCGGCGGCGAAGTCGGTACCGGCGTCGCGGTTACGGTCGGCGTCGGCGTCGGGGTGGCCGGCGAATACGCAATCGCCTCCCAGTCGCCATTGCCGTCGTCCGTGTACGCATTACCGCTGACGACGCCTTCCGTTTCGATGCTGGTGAAATTTCCGGCGGTCACGGCGGGTGCCGTGCACGCGGTGCTTCCGGTCGAGCTTGGGAGCGGCGTGGGAGTCGGTGCGGTCGAGCCGTGGGGCGTCGGAGTCGGGGTGACCGGAGCTGACGATGGCTTCGGGGTCGGTGTTGCCGTCGCCGGGCTGGACGACCCGACCGACGTCGGGGCTGCGCTCGTGCTCCGAACCGGGGCGAGCGACACCGAACCGCTGTTGCATCCAGCCGCGAGTGCAGCTGCGACAAGAGCGACGAACCAGAATCCGCCAACGCGAACACCCATGACTCAGCCTCCACGCAGATAAGGACCGCATGCGAAAATGCGGCCACCCCGGCCGCGTCTTGTCCGCGGCACGTGCGATTTCCCAGCTGAGAGGCTGCCCGCTTTGTTAAGACCTGGTAATGATCCCCAGGTCGACTCTACGCTTTGCTCTGCCTAGCGTTTGGTGCGCGCGCGCTTTAAGGCGCTGCGCATGCCGTTCCCGAAAGGGTCGGCGAGGATCGCTCCGAGCACGCCTGCCAGGAGGAGCGCGAAGAATCCGAGGTCGTCGTGGGTCGGCATCTTACCTTGGTTATCGGCCCCGGTGCCGGCGGCTAGGACGTGAGCGGCGTCACGCGGCGCAGAATGCGAATTTTCCCGGGCGGGCGCAAGGCTCCGGCGCTCGAGCGCGAAGCGGCGGGGATGGAGAACGTCGAGGAACTCTTGCGGCTCCCGTCGCCGGCGCCGCGGCCGCAATCACTGGCATTCGACGGGACGCTGCTCTGGATGGGATCGCGCGAGACGAGGCGGCTGTACGCGATCGATCCGCGCACCTGGACGGTCCGAGCGGAGGCGCAGGCTCCAGGGACGCCGTGGGGGATGACCGTCGTCGGCGACGAGTTGCGCGTCCTGTGCGGCGAGACCGACGACGACAATCGCATCATCCGGCGCTTCGTGCCCTGGCACGGGTTTAAGTCGCAAGAAGCGGTTCCGTGCCCCGACGACACCGGCTCGCAACTCTCGTACGACGGTGACCGGCTGTACGTGAGCCAGTGGTATCGCAAGAAGATCCTCTCGCTCGACGAGAAGGGCAAAGTCGGCTCGACGATCGACGTCCCCCACGAAATTTGCGGCCAAGTGATCGTCGGCGGAAAGTTCTATTGCGTGACGACCGACGACGAAGAGACCGATGACTATTACCTGACCTGCGTCGATGCGCGCAACGGGACGCCGAAAGCGCACGACGTTGCGCGCATAGGATTCGCCGCCCGCGCCCTCGCCTACGACGGCGAACGCTTCTGGACGAACCACCGCGAAGCGGATCAGATCGTCGCCTTTAAAACCGCGTAGCCGGGGTCCGGCGCGGCTATGCCCGGCAGCATCGTGGACGTACCCGGCGTACGGGTCGGCCATGCAACCGATGCGGCCGCGCGGACCGGTTGCACGGTAGTTGCGTTCGCAGCCGAAGGAGCAGTTTGCGGTGTAGACGTGCGGGGGTCGGCGCCGGGAACGCGCGAAACCGATGTGCTCGCCCCGACGGGACACGTTGAGGTCGTGCATGCGATCGTGCTCGCCGGCGGGAGTGCCTTTGGGCTCGACGCTGCGGCCGGTGTGATGGCCGAGCTCGAGGCGTTGCAGATCGGGTACCGGGCGGGGCCGTGGATCGTCCCGATCGTGCCGGCGGCGATTCTGTTCGATCTTTATTCCGGCGACGCATCGGTGCGCCCGGACCGCGCGATGGGTGCCGCGGCGTTCCGAGCGGCCGCGAGCGTCGCGCCCGAGGAGGGCGCGGTCGGCGCCGGTACCGGAGCGCTCGTCGCCAAGTTGGGCGGCCTCGACCGCGCGCGCCCGGGCGGCGTCGGCTCTGCCTCGGCACGCTACGGCGAGCTGATCGTCGGCGC
>PMHP01000079.1:0-2176 GCA_003158195.1 Vulcanimicrobiota bacterium
TTGGCGACGTAGCTTCCAATCGCGTCATCGCTGGTGCGATATTTGCGATGCATCGGCCTCCGCAGAGATGCCGTCTTCCGCGGCCCACGGGTCGCAGAGATCCATTCGCGGCAGGTGCTTCGGATAGGCCTCGCGGCCCTCGTCCAACCAACGGCGCGACAGCACGGCGAGCATTTCCCAATTCTCGAACAGCGTCGGACCCGCGCGGCGACGCATGACGGCAATCAGCGGTGCGCATCCGTTCCAAATGGCGACGACGACGGGCGCCCACATATCGCACACGAGATCCTTCGAAACGATGTTCCGATTGGCGTAGGTCCCCAGGGTCTCGAGTAGACGCATGAGCGGTAACACCGGGCGCACCCATTGCGGATTTGTGGTCACCATCAATTCACGCCGCGATTCGGGATCGCTAAGCCGTTCGAGAACTTCCGGGAGCGCATTACGAGCGGTGGCCATCGTCGGACTTTCGAACGCTTCGCGAAAGCCATTGAGCACCATGAGCTGGTTGCTTGTCCCCATATGACGCAATTGAATGAACGCCGCAATCGCCGTTGCCGAAATCACGAGCAACGCCCCGGCACTGGCAAGCGCCGTAACATCCTCAGCCGTCAACCGAGATTATCCCCCTTCCACCACTCCTCGTAAAGAAAAGACTCTTCACCGAACGCTTCGCCGTTCAACATATCACGGGCGCCGTCCGTTGCGCACGACATCGTCGACGAGGGCGGCGAAGGTTTCTTTGAAGCGCGCAGGAGCGAAGGCTTCGGCGTGGGCGCGCAGGATCGCGGGGTCGTATCGATCCGGGTCGAAGCGCCGCAGCGTTTCGGCAAGCGAATCTGCGGTCGGCTCGGGGAAGTGCTCGCCCGTAATACCAGGGCGAATCGTCTCGAGCGCGCCGCCGCCGCCATAGGCGATCGCGGGGCGACCTGCGGCGTTTGCCTCGAGCGGGACGAGCCCGTAGTCTTCCTCGCCCGGAACGACGATCGCGCGCGCGCTGCCCATCAGGCGCGCAAGCTCCGCATCGGGGACCGCGCCGAGAAATTCCGTCCGGCTTCCGGCAGCCGCCGCTTTCAGTTGCGCGCCGGCCGGCCCGCGCCCGACGATGAGAAGCCGCATGCCGGCCCGACGGGCCGCTTCGATCGCAATATCCACGCGCTTGTAGGCGAGCAGCCGCGAAACCACCAGAAGGTAGTCGCCCGCACCGTCGCCGACCTGGAAGCGGTCGACGTCGACCGGGCAATGCACGACGAATGCTTCGCGCCCGTAGTAGCGTCGCACGCGCTCGGCGACGTTGCGCGAATTCGCGACGAACGCGGTCGGGCGGCGCGCGGCCTCGCGATCCCATGCGACGAGCCGGTCCACGATCGGACGCGCCAAGCGCGCGCGCAAGCCGTTCGGCGCGCCGAGCGCGCCAAATCCGCCGACGTACTCGTCGTAGGCGAACGCGAAGCGGCTCACCGTATGGATGTAGCAGACGTGAACGGCGTCCGCGCGAAAGCGCACGCCCTTCGCCCACGCGGTCGTCGTGCTCACGATCAGATCGAACGCCGAGAGATCGAATCCTTCGAACGCCGCCGGATAGAGCGGCGCGAGAAACCGGAAGTAGTGCGACGACCCGGGAAGCGCCTGCAGCCACGACGTTCGCACGCGGGCCGCATCGACGAAATCACCCGCAACCCGCTCGTCGTACAGTGACGTATAGACGGGCGCCTGCGGATAGATGTCCGCCACGTGCCGGAAGACTCGCTCCGCCCCGCCGCGCTGGTTGAGGTAATCGTGAACCAGCGCGACGTTCACGGAAGAGACGTCAGCGCGACCTACTGCTGGCGCGGGAGAACTAGTGCGACGATGTACCGCTGCAAATAGGCCTTCGCGACGCGCTGAACGTCGGCGGCCGTCGTCCGCTCGAGGGCGGCGAGTGCCGCATTGATCGCGTCGTCGCCGAGGCCTTGTGAAGCAAACGCCCCCAGAAGATACGAGCGGTCCGACAGGTTCACCGAGTCCGACAGAAACTGACCTTCGGCGGCCGCCTTGAAACGGTTCAGCGTTCCGGCGCCGAGCGGCCGTTGCGAGAGCGAGTGCGAAACGAGCAGCAGTTCCCGCAGCGCGAGCGACGGATCGACTTGCGAACCATTGACGTAGACGACCAGGCTCGCCGGCGTCGAATCGTACA
>PMHP01000079.1:2274-5168 GCA_003158195.1 Vulcanimicrobiota bacterium
AGTTCCGGGGTCATGTCGCCGACGACGCTCGAGAGCACGGCGTGCCGCTTGTAGTTCGCGGCGTAGAACGCAGCGACGTCGCGGCTCGAGAGGGCGGCGAGCGATGCCGAACTGCCGAGCGCCGGCCGGCCGGCTCCGGTCGCGTAGTACGAACGGCGGAACATCTCGATGCCGACCGAGAGGGGATTGGTCTCAAACCCCGTCTGCCGCGCGGCGATCGACGCGCGCGCCACAGCGAGCGTCGCGGCGGAGAAATCCGGCGCGGTCAGCGCCTTTGCGAACAGCGTCACGAGCGCCCCGAGATGCTCGGAACGAGCTTCGAGGTAGTAGTGCACCGAACGGCCGTCGACCGTATAGGAAATGCTTCCACCGTCCGCGGCGATCGCATCGCGCAACGGCACGCCGTCCACAAGCGTTCGCGTTATGCATTCGGCGACCAAGGCGGACACGCCATTGTTACTTGCGGTCTCGCGGTCGAGCCCGGCCGCGACGAAAACTTGAACCCCGCTGATCGCCGAATCCGCATCGCTCTCCGCGATCAGCTTCGTGACGCCGAGATCGGTCCCGAGCGCCGTCGGGTAGCGGTTTACCGGGGCAGGAGCGGCGCCGAGCAACGCTATCAGCGCGCCGGCCGCGAGCCAGGTTCTCATTGTTGTTTCGTCTTTTCTGCGAGCCCCGGGCGCAACGTCACGACCACCGGTGATTTCGAGAAGTATTTGTTCGCGACGTCGGCGACGAAATCGGGCGTGAGCGAATCGGCGGCTTTGAAATACGTCCCACGCTCGCCGTTGGCGCCCGGGGCGTACTCGGCGGCGCCCTCGACGCTGTACCAGCCGAAGTTGTCGGCAATCTGCGTCGGCGTCTGCAGATCGCTCAGGAGGTGGTACTTGAAGGCCTCGAGCGCGGCGGCGAACGTGGCGGGTGCCATCGCTTTCTGCACGTGCGCGAACCCGTCGTCGACCAGCGCCTTGAGCGCCGGCGTGTTGTCTTTACCGGAGTAGACGACGAACATCACGCCCGGGTCGTGAAGCGTGATGAACTGCCCGAGCATCATCGCGTCCGGGTATTTCTCGGCGACTTGCCGGGTCACGTAGCCGTCGTCGTTGCGGAACAGATAGTCGGCGATAAAATCCATTGCGGTCGCTTCGCGCGTGTCGGAAATTGCCGGGCCGATCCAACCGTAACCGCCGACGGTCTCGGCGAAATCCTTCGTGACCGGGGCAGCGGAAGCCGCAAGCTCCGGGGTGGCCGGTGCCTCGGGCCCATCGTCGCCCTCGGCCGGGCGGCCGCTGACGGCGGCATCGGCGATGCCGGAATCGACCGCGCCGCTCACCACAAGGGTAGCGTTTTGCGAGCGGAACGCGCGGGTCGCGAATGCTTTGACGTCGGCAAAGCCGATCTGCGCGATGTCTTTGGGATCGCCGAGCGATGGAAAGTGCTGCGGACCGGCGCTAAAAAGCTGCGCGAAGATTGCGTCGCGTACGACGGTTTCCGGATCGTAGGACGAGATCTGCGATTCTTGCTCGACCTCACCGCGCGCGGCACGATATCCCTCCTCGGTGACGACCGGAGCGAAGTACGCCGTCGTCAGCGCCCGCACGATCGTGCGCGCCGCGCTCGCCGGGACGGCGGCCGAGATCGAAATTGAGTCGCTGTACACGGTGATCGCGAGCCGGCCGCCGGCCTCGCTGACGGTCTTTCCGAGGGGGCCGCCGACGATCGGTTTGGACGCGGCCACGACTTGCGCCGCCAAACGCGCGATTGCGGGCATCGGCTTCGGGCCAAAACCCGTCGACGGCGCGCGATACCACAGCTCGATCGCCGCAACCGGAGCTCCTTGTGCGGGCCGCACGATCACCGTGCCCCCGCCGGCGGGCAGCCGCCCAACCGTGACGTTCGGCCCGAGATCCGGCAAGTCGCCGGTGGCCGCCCGGGCGGGCAGCGCGGCGGCACCGAGCGCTGCCCCGAGCAGCGCGGCCCAGAGCTTTCGAGTCCCCGTCATCCCCTTTACGCCGGTTCCGGCGAGATGTTCGGCGGCAGGCGCTTGGGCTTCTCGGTCCGCTGCGGCTCGGGCTCGTGCGGCGTCGCCGCGGCTTTGGGAA
The DNA here is from genome assembly GCA_003158195.1 of Vulcanimicrobiota bacterium. GTDB lineage: Bacteria > Vulcanimicrobiota > Vulcanimicrobiia > Vulcanimicrobiales > Vulcanimicrobiaceae > Palsibacter > Palsibacter borealis. The sequence goes on from PMHP01000079.1 coordinate 4,377, forward strand.
TCTGGGGCGCGTCGTCCTCCGCCTTGCGCGGGTACGGGAGGTCGTTGAGGATCGCGACGACTTCGTCCGTCTCGACGGTCTCGTGCTCCATCAGCGAGGCGACCATCCGCTCGACCTTGTGCCAGTTTTCCTTGAGCAGCGCGGTCGCTTCGGAGTAACACGATTCGATGATCTTGCGGACCTCGGCGTCGATCTTGCCGGCGATCTCTTCGGAGTAGTTGCGGTCCTCGCCGAAATCGCGCCCGAGGAAGACCTGGTGGTTGCCGCGCCCGTATTGGATCGGCCCGAGCGTATCCGACATGCCGTACTGCGTCACCATCCGGCGCGCGAGTTCGGTCGCCTTCTCGAAGTCGTTGGACGCGCCGGTCGTCACGTCTCCGAACTTGATCTCTTCGGAGATGCGGCCCGACAGCGCCATCGTGATCTGCGCGAGCAGCTCGTTCTTCGTGCGCGAGTGGCGGTCTTCATCGGGAAGCGACCACGTGATCCCAAGCGCCATCCCGCGCGGGATGATCGNNGCGACTTGCGCTCGGGGCCGGCGACGACCCGGTCGATCGCTTCCTCGCAGTCGTTCATCTCGATGATCGATTTGTTCTTGCGCGCGGCCAGCAGCGCCGCTTCGTTGAGCAAATTCTCAAGATCCGCGCCGGAGAAACCCGGGGTGCGCTTGGCTAGCGTTTCAAGCGAGATCTCCTTGGAGAGCGGCTTGTTCTTGGCATGCACCGCGAGGATCGCTTGGCGGCCCTTAACGTCGGCGCGATCGACGACGATCTGCCGATCGAAACGGCCGGG
>PMHP01000079.1:5187-11215 GCA_003158195.1 Vulcanimicrobiota bacterium
TCGATCTCGTCGATGAAGACGATGCAGGGTGCGCTCTTCTTCGCTTGCTCGAACAGATCGCGGACGCGGCTCGCACCGACGCCGACGAACATCTCGACGAAATCGGAGCCCGAGATCGAAAAGAACGGGACGCCCGCCTCGCCCGCAATCGCGCGCGCGAGGAGCGTCTTACCCGAACCCGGCGGGCCCAGCAGCAGCACGCCTTTGGGGATGCGCGCGCCGAGCGCTTGGAACTTCTTGGGAAACTTCAAAAACTCGACGACCTCGCCAAGCTCTTCCTTCGCCTCTTCGATCCCGGCGACGTCGTTGAAGGTGACCTTCGGCCGGTTCTCCGAGAGCAGCTTGGCACGCGAGCGGCCGAACGAAAGGGCCTGGCTCCCGCCGCTCTGCGCCTGGCGCAGGATGAAGAGCAGCAAGAGCGCCATCAGCGCGAACGGGATGAGCTGGGCGAGCATCGAGAGGATCGGGGCAGTCTGCGGGTTGTCGTAGGTGATGTCGACGTTGTGCTTGTGCATGTCGGCGGACAGCGCAGAATCGTTTTCCCCGATCGTCGAGGTGAAGCGCGTGTCGCCGCCGGCCCCGATCGGCCGATTGAGGTCGCCCGTAACTTCGCGGCCGGAGATCGTGACGTCCTTGACGTTGCCCTTGTCGATTTGGGTGTAGAGGGCGCTGTAATCCAGCTTCGTGGCCGGCGTCTGGTTCAACACCAGCTTGTCGACGATAAAGATGATCGCAATGAAGATGAGGACGACGATGACGATCGATCTGACGTGCTTGCCCAACGTGAAGTATCCTATTCCCTTCGCCTAGCTCTCGAAGACCCAGTCGTGGAGCCGCGCGAGGTAGGGGAGATTTCTATATTTTTCTTGGTAGTCCAGACCGTAACCTACGATGAACGTGTCCGGGGCGGTTAAGCCCGTGTAATCGATCCGTACGTCGACGCTCCGGCGGTACGGCTTGTCCAAGAGGACGCAAGAACGCAGGGACGCCGGATTTCTGCTGCCGAGCAGCCGCTGGAGGTAGGCCAGTGTGGGCCCATTGTCGACGATATCCTCGACAATCACCACGTTCTTACCCTCGACACTTGCGCTCGTGTCCTTGAGGAGCCGGACTTCTCCGCTCGACCGGTCGGCGTTTCCGTAGCTCGAAACGACGATAAAGTCGATCGTGACGTCCATCGTGTGGGGGAGTGATCGAGCCAGGTCGGAGATCAGAAATAGCGCTCCCTTCAACACGCCGACGAGCACAACGGGTTCGCCCGCGCAGTCACGGACGATCGCCTCGGCCAGCCGTTGGACTGCGGCGGCGATCGTCTGGGCGTCAAACACGATCGCCGCAATCGGGTCTGGTGTGACGCCCGCCGTCCCGGCGCTCACGCTCATTTCACCACCACCGTGACGCCGCGGCGGAGGTGATGCCGGCCGGGCCGGCCGGTTTCGAGCGCGCGAGCGACCGCGTCGAGGCGTTCGAACGTTAGTTCCCTTGCGTCGCCCTGCGACGCAACGAGCTCGGCTCGCAGCCGCTCCCGAAGGTGCGCCGCTTGTGTCCCGGTCCGCTCTTCGGTTAGGATTCGTGCGCAGCGCGCAACCGCTGCGTCGAGGTGCGGAAACTCGGAACGCAGCGCTTCGAGGGCGCTGCGGACGGCATTGCGCCGGTAGCGCTCGTCGAGATTGCTCGGATCGAGCGCGATCGGCAGGTGGCCGGCGGCGCAGTAATCGCGCAGTGCCTCGGGCTCGATCTCGAGCAGCGGGCGCACGAGTTCGAGTCCCGGCTCGAGCTCGCGCCGCTCCGGGATCCCGCAGAGCCCGGCGGGACCCGCGCCGCGGAAGAGCGCCAGCAGTACTGTCTCCGTTTGGTCGGCGGCGTGGTGGGCCGTGAAGACGCGGCGCGCGCCGGTCGCTTTCGCGATCTCCCCAAGGGCCGCGTAGCGCTCGTCGCGCAGGCGTTCTTCGTCGCGCGTGCCGGGGCCGAGCGAGCGAGCCACGACCCGCGCGCCGAGCGCGGCACCGAGTGCGAGTGCAACCGCTTCGTCCTGCCAGCTGCTCGGACGCAGTTCGTGGTTGACGTGGGCGAAGACAACCGAAGCTTCGGCGCTTTGGGCCGCCCGCGCCAGCAACGCTCCAAGTGCGGCGCTGTCGGGGCCGCCCGAGACGGCCGCGAGCAACACCTCGCCGGGCTGCGCCGCCACCCGCCGGGCGACCGCTGTTTCGAGCGCGGCGTGGGGCTTCGCTCCGCGCATGCTATTTGCGGACCGCGCGCGCGAGTTCGCGCGCGACGTCGCGATCGCGCTCGTCGCGACGCCGGTCCCAAAGCTTCTTGCCGCGTGCGAGCGCGAGCGAAATCTTTACGCGGCCGCGCTTGAAGTAGAGGCGCACGGGGACGAGGGTCAGACCTTTCTCGGAGACGCGACCAGCGAGCCGGTCGAGTTCCTTGCGGTGTACGAGGAGCTTGCGCGGGCGGTTCGGGTCGACGTTCGAGAAGCTTCCTTCCTTATAGGGCGGGATGCGCATCGAGAGCAGCCACAACTCGCCGTCGCGAATCCGCGCGTAGGCCTCGGCGATGCTGATCTGGCCCGTGCGAATGCTCTTGATCTCCGTCCCGGTCAGCACGATCCCTGCCTCGAACTGCTCGAGCCACTCGTACTCGAACCGCGCGCGCCGGTTTTCGATCGTCGGTGCCGGGGCGGGCGGCTTCTTCCGCACCGGAGGCGCCGCGGTCGCCTTCGCCTTTTGGGCCATGCCGCCTTATTTCGGGGAAAGCCGGGCGAAACGTTCCCCTGGAGCGACGCTGCCGCGCGACACGAAGCTGCCGACGCCGGACGCGAGCGCCTTGCCCGCAGCGTCGCTGACGCTGGCTTCGATGCTCAAAACGCCCCGGCGCTGCCACAAAACCGCTCCGCGGACGGTTAACGGCTCGCCGATCGGAACGGGGTGGCGAAAGCGCATCTTCATCTCACCCGTCACGCCGAGCACGCCGCGCGCGCCCGCTGCGTAAGCCATCGCTTCGTCGAGCAAGAGCGCCACGATGCCGCCGTGTGTCACGCCTTGCCAACCCTGGAAAAGTTGCGGGACGACGACGCGGCTCGAAACCGACTCGTCCGATTCGACGACGAACTGCATCTTCAAACCCGTCTCGGAGAGCGGTCCACACGCGATGCAATGGCCGTCGTCAATTGGGCTTGGGAGGTCCCCCACTAGGTTCCCGAGGGCGCGGGTGACGCGTCGTAGTCGCCGTTTTTGATCTTCGCGAGCAGCGTCCGCGCGTAGATCGCGTCGACGTCGGCGTCGACCGCCGTGTTCAGCACGGCCGTCGCTTCCTTGAGCTTGTGCTGGGTGATGTAGATGCGCGCGATCAGCGTGTAACCGTGCTGTCCGGCCTCGCCGACGTGATCTGCGTCGAGCGCGATGCCCTTCTTGAGGTAGCCGATCGCGGCGTCCGGCTGCCCGAGGTCGCTGAGCAGCGAACCGATGTGAAATTGGATGTCGGCGTAGGCGGGTACGAGATTGGGCACGTCGATGACGTACTGCAAGCCGCGCTCGGGATCCCGCAAATCGGTTTGATAGAGCTGTCCGAGGTATTCGCGTGCGAGCACGTTGCTCGGATCGACGCGCAGCGCCGCGAGCAGCTCCGTCTTCGCGCGATTCGCGGAGCGATCGTTGAAGCGCATGATCCCAAGCCCGACGTGCGCGGCCTGAGCTTCGGGCTCGAGGGTTACGGCGAGGTTGAGCTCGTCACGAGCGTCTTGCGAGCGATCGCGCCCTGAGGCGGATTCGAACAGATACGAAAATGCAAGGCGAACGTGGTTGATGTAGTTTTTCGGCGCGCCGGAAACCGCATCTTCTTCGACGTTGGTGAGAACGTCGAGCTCGCCTTGTTGCTGGGCCGCGGCGGCGTTGAGGAACGAGATCGCAAGCGTGTTGTCGGGGACGACCAGCAGCGCTCGATTGAAATCGGCTTGAGCCGATTTGAAATCGCGCGCATAAAAGTGCCGCAGCCCTTCGGACAGCGGCGCCGTGAAGCTCGCCTTGGCGTAGTCGTTGCGCTCGCTCGGCTTGGGAGCCACGGGCGCAGCGCCGATTGTGGCCACGAGACACAAGCCCAGGAGAGCGAGCGAAGAAATCGGCCGATGCGTCATGAGGCGTGGTTACGCGATGCGAGCCCCGGTCACCGCCCGACCGTCAACCGCCGGGCGAGCGCCTCTGGCAAGTGGGCCGCTCCGATCTTTTCCTGGGTGCGGGCGATCTCGTAGGGCACGCGCTCCCAGACGACCGTCCGCGCGCCGGGATCGTAAAAGGCAAATGATGCGTCGGGGTTGAGGTCCCGCGGCTGGCCGACGCTGCCGACGTTCACGAGGTAACGCATCCCCGCTTCGAGCTCGAGGCGCCCGCCGCGTTGACGGTGCGCGTGCGCGATCGCCCCATCCGGCGCCAGGGCATAGTACTCGGCGACGTGCGTGTGTCCGACGAAGATCAGCGGCGCATCGGTCGCCGCGAACGCGCGCGCCGCCGCCGGCTTGTCGAGAATGTACGTAAAATACTCGACCGGCGCCCCGTGGACGAGCAGGTAGTCCTTCGTGCGCAACTCGTAGGACTGCGCGTCGAGCCAGGCGACGTGGTCCGGTTCCAGAACGCGCTGCGTCCAATCGATCGCCGCACGGGCATTGGGATTGAAATACGCAAGGCCGTGGCTGTCGATCGCGCCGACGTCGTGGTTGCCGAGCACCATACCGGTGACCCGCTCGCGCACGAGCGCGAGACACTCGTTCGGATTCGGTCCGTAGCCGACGACGTCGCCGAGGCAGAGCAAGCCGTCGTCCGGCGCGATGCGCTCGAACACCGCCGTCAGCGCCTCAAGATTTCCATGAATGTCGGAGACGATCGCAAATCTCATGAACGAGGTGCGGCGTTCTCTTTCAATCCGGCGAGCGCCTCGGAGAAGATCTCGGCGAAGGTTTGACGCTCGGCTTGCGTGCCGACGGTAACGCGGATATGGCCGTCAAGCGGCGGCGCCCCAGGCTTACGGACGAAGACGCCGCGCATCAAGAGCGTCTCGACCATCGCTTCGGCGCGAGCGCGCGAACCGAGATCGAAGCAGACGAAATTCGTCTGCGACGGCAGGGTCGCGAGGCCCAGGCGCCGCGCCAGCGCTCGATAGTCGGCTCGCCCGCGCGCGACCTCTGCGACCACGCCGGCAACGAACGCGCTTTCGGCGAGCGCCGCGAGCGCGCCGATCTGCGCCGTCCGGTTCACGCCGTATTGCAGACGGATCTTTCCGAACGTGGCGATTACGTCGGGCGCGGCCAGCGCATAACCGATTCGCGCGCCCGCGAGCCCGTACGCTTTGGAGAACGTGCGCAGGCGGACGACGCGCGGATCGATCGTTTCGCCCAGGAGTTGTTCGGGCGCGACGAAATCGCCGTACGCTTCGTCGAGCACGAGCAGGACGCCGGGCGGCAGCGCCTCGAGGAACGCCGCGACCTCGGCCCGGCCGGCAAAAGCACCGCTTGGATTGTCGGGGTTGGCGAGATAGACCTGGCGCGCGCCCGTCGCGCGCGCACGCACGGCCAGCGCCTCCAAATCGAGTGCGCCGCCGGCGGCATAGGGAACGGTTTCGAGACGCGCGCCGTAACCAAGCACGTGATAGACGTAGGTCGGATACGATCCATGGGTCGCAACCGTCGTCTCGCCCGGCGCAAGATACCCGCGGACCGCAAGCCCAAGGAGGTCGTCGATTCCCGAACCGACCGTAACGTTCTCGGGCGCGCACCGGTGACGGTCCGCGAGCGCCTCGCGCAGCTCGCTCGATTCAGGATCGCCGTACCACGAGGTGCGGTCGAGTTCCGCGCGCATCGCCGCAAGCGCGCGCGGCGGCGGCCCGAAGGCGCTCTCGTTCGCTCCAAGCCGCAAGAGCGACGTGCGGCCCACGCGGCGCGCGAGTTCTTCGGGCGCGATGAAAGGCCGGCTGGGCGGGAGCGCCGCGGCGACCGGCGCCGCCGGCGGCGCAGTCTTCACGTCGCGACGTCCAGGCG
>PMHP01000072.1 GCA_003158195.1 Vulcanimicrobiota bacterium
CGAGCTTCGCTCACTGTGACATGATAGACCGGCATGGGCTTGCTGACGCCCTTGAGTTCCGCCTCGCTCTTTACCACCGGGTATGGCGCAATAATTTCCGCCACGGCCGGCGCACCGTAAACTTCTTCGGTGAGACAGATCTCGTCGCCGGCGGCGAGGTTTTGCACCCGCGCTGCGATGTTCACCGTCTGGCCAAAATAATCGAGCCGCTCGTTGAGCGTGACCGCGATCGAGGCTCCTCGATGCACGCCGATTTTTAGGATGAAATCACGCTGCGGGCGGTCCCGATTTAGCTGATCCACGGCTTCGCGCATATCGAGCGCCGCCCGCACCGCATCGGCCGAAGTCAGAAACGCCGCCATCACGGCGTCACCGATCGTCTTGGTGACGGCGCCATTGTGCCGAACGGTGGCGTCGAGAATGTGCTGGAAGTGCCGCTGCACCGCAATGTAGGCGTTCAGGTCGCCGATCCGCTCGTAGAACGCCGTCGAGCCCTTGAGGTCGGTGAACACGAGGGTAACGTCGAGAACCGCAATGCTCTCCGTCGCGCCGATCACCTCTGAGCGGAAGAAGTCGCGAAAGGTTTGCGACATCAGCACTCGCTTGCCGGATAAGTATGGCGTGAAGTAAAGCTTCGGGTGCGCAAACGTCGTCGTCGGAAGTTGTAGGATGCCGAATACTGCCGGCACCTTGCCGGCGTTGCGAACTTCCAACACGACCTTGCCGGGTGTGATGTTTGCCGTGGCGGGCACGCACTTGCCGCTGTCGAGTACGACCGGCACATGGGTTGGCGTTACACCCGCCCCCCTTCCGACCGGGAAAAAAAATTGGGCGTCGCTTTCGAAGTCCTGGCCCAGAAGCCCGCCTTCGGCGGCATCAACCTCGAGATTAGCGGTGGAACCCGGCTCTATGCGGGTGAGCGCCCTCATCAGCCCTTGGGTAGCCTCGCTCCATCGCACGCCGTCGGGCATTACGCCGCCCGGCGCCATCTTATAATAGAACACGTAATCCCAGGCCGAAAGCGCATCCGGTTTATGGAAGCGGATGCTGCGCACGGCGGGCGAAACCGTAAACGTCACCGTGATGAAATCGTCGAGCGCGGCGTCGTAATCGCTTTGACAGAGATGGCAGTGGAAATGCGTGTGCAGTCTGCCCAGGCTTCGGAAGCTCTCGACAACGTCGGAGCACATCGGACAAACGAGCAGCCAGTCCATGTCGAATAACCCAGCCACGCAGGCATGGAGGAAAAGATCGATCCCTTCAGCTTCAGCAATCGATTTCTCTTCGGCGAACTGAATCGGATTGATGCGGTAGAGTGCCTCGTCCGTGTCCGAGCGCAGCAGCGTCTCCAGCCGCGAGACGACGCTCGGGCTCCAGGATTTGGCCGCTTCCAGCGCGAGCAAGCGCTCTTCGAGCTTTTTTTCGTCGATCATCGCACCCGGCGCGCCGGCAGTCTTAGTGTCTTTAGTGAGCGCTGCGAGCAGCCTGCTCGATGACATCCGCGACCGCGCGCGACTGCGATAAGAAAATCACGTGACTGCCCTTGAGTTCCGTCACTTTGGCGCCGGCCCGTTTGTACATCGAGCGCTCGAGGTCCGGGTTTATCATCCGGTCCTGCGTCGCGACGATGCCGTAGCTGGGCTTCGTCTTCCAGGCCGGCGCGGTGATCGGCGTACCCAAGATGCTAGCGTTGATCGGCACCTGAGAGATCGCCATGAAGTGCGCATCGGCAGCCGGTAAGTCGGCCGCAAAATCCGCCGCGAACTTCGCCTGATCGATCAGCAGATAGCCGTCGGCCGTTGGCGCGATGCTATTCGCTGCGGGAGGGATGCTGCTCGAAAGCGCGCCGACCTTCTCGCCCGCGTCCGGTGCGAAGGCCGCGACATAGACCAGGCTCGCGACGTGCGCGTTGTTGCCGGCCTCGGTGATGATAGCGCCGCCATAGCTGTGGCCGACGAGCACGGCCGGGCCGGACTGGCGATCGAGGACGCGGTTGGTGGCGGCGACGTCATCGGCCAACGACGTTTCCGGTTCTTGGACGACGCTGACGGTATAGCCGTCCTGGCTGAGGATATCGGCGACCGGCTTCCAGCCGGATCCATCGGCAAAGGCGCCATGCACGAGGACGATGTTGCGCACCGGCCCTGTCGCCGGATCGGCGACGGCGGCACCGCTCAGAGCGGCAAACGAAGCGGCGGTCAGCAGTGCACGAATGTAGGTCATGACAGGTCTCCTATGTCCGCGGGCGCGGCCCGCGAATTAGTTCGAAGGGAAGCCTAGCCGGTGATGGCTGGAGCTGTCGGTAGCCAGCGGATGACGGACGGGGCGAGCTCGGTCGGGACGCCGTCGATGAGACGGATTCGGCCGGCAGCGATCGTGGCGCCGCGCGAACCGGGAAGGATCACGCCGATCAGGTTGAGCGGATCGCTTGGCGAGAGCGTTACTTCTTCGCCGGACGGCGCACTGCGGCGAACGGCGCGGAGCGCATCGAGCGCCTCAGGGAGCGCGAATTGTTCGCCGACGTAACCGCTCACGAAACGGCCGCCGCGAATTTCACCTTGCGCTTCCATGCGCCGCAAGGCCCAGAGCAATTCGCGCCACGGCGGGAGATTGATCTCGCGCGCAACCAGGTCGCGGAAGACGACGCCCCAGCGCGCGAGCAGACGGCGCGCGACGCCGTCCGTTTCGACCGCGTGCGGCTCGTTTGTCCCCGCCGCCAAGAGCGTCCACCGGCCGCCGGCGGAACGAGGCCGCCGGCGGCGGCCCTTTTCGCCAAGACGGCGTTTGCTGTCGATCAGCGCGCGCAACGCATCGAAGCGGTCGGCGCTGACCAAGCCCGCCGCGGCGAGCTCCCAAAGAGCTTCCTCGACCTCGGCGGGAAGCCGTCCCGTGTTGCGCACGATGTCGTTGAAGAATGGTGCGCCGCGACGCTCGATCGCGCCGAGAACCTCGCGCGCCGCCGCGGAAAGCGGCGCGCGTTCGCCGCCGGCCGAGACGATCAGTTCGTCCGCGTGGTCGCGCAAGAAGAACGAGATCGGTGCCAACCGCGTCGGCCGAATGCGCCGGTGCCGCCCATCTTCCAGTTCGGCGGCGCCAAGCGACGGGTGCGCGGAAAGCCGTCCCCACATCACTTCGCCCGTGTGGCAGAGCTCGTCGAGAAACTCCGGCTTGTATCCGGCGATGCGCCGCGGAAGAATCTGTGCCTCCCACGCGATCGCGGGGATCTCGTAGCCCTCGAGTTGACGAACGACCTGCAGCGTTCCGTCGACGCCGTGAAGGCGCGTACCGGGTGCCACGTGCTGCCAGCGCAGCAGAAAACGCATGAAATCCGCGGACGAGACCGGTTCGATCTCGCGCCGCAACGTCCCGAGCGTGAGCCGATGAATTCTCGCGAGCAGGCGCCGGTTGCACCATTCGTCATCCGCCTGCGATCGAAAGTGCCCGGGAAGAATCTGTCCCTCGGTCTGTAACTGCAGCAGGGCTGCTTCGACCAGGTCCACGGGCACGGCGAAACGTGCGGCCAACTCGCCGGCGGTGACAGGACCGGTCGACTCGAGCCAGCCGCGCAGAACCTCGGCGAAACACGCTTCGCGCGTCTCGGGAACCGCGCGCGACGACGAGACCGCATCGATCGGCGGTTCGAGGCTTGCGTCCGGATAAACGGCGCGCGCGATCTCGAGTCGCTCCGCGCAGGTCCAGAAGGCAGTTCCGCCCGCGGAGATGGTCGCTGCGCGCCGCTGCGCGACGAGCTCCTCGTAGAACGCGCTCCATTCGGCCGCCGGCGGCAGGACGACAAGCGTCTGCAGCGCGTCGTGCAGTTCGTCGGCGTCACGAACGACGGGCCACGACTCGGCGACGACCTCGGCGATCGCGGCGGGATCGAGAATGCCCACGCCGCCCGCTACGTCGGTGCGCAAGGTGCGGCGCAGCGTCACGGCCCGGGCGCGGCGCTCTTCGAGCGGCGCGTCGTCGAGATACGCGTACGGATTCGAGTTGAGAATCTCGTGACAGAACGGCGACGGCTCGGGCGTATCGACGGCGACCGTTTTGATCTCGCCGCGCTCGAGCGCCCCGAGAATCGCCATGAAGCCGTCGACGTCCATTGCCTCGTGCAGACAGTTGTCGATCGTCTCGCGGACGAGCACGTGATCGGGGATGCGGATCGGGCCGGAAAGATTCTCTTGACACGCGACCTGATCGGGAAATACCGCGGCGAGCAGATCTTCGGAACGCATCCGCAAGAGCTGCGGCGGAACCTTGCGGCCACCCGTAAAACGCAGGATCGCAAGCGCCCGCATCGCGTTCCAACGCCAGCGCGCGGCGAACATCGGCGCGGCCAGCAGCGCCTGCGTCAGCACGTCCTCGGCGCTCGCGGTTTTTAAGAATTCGAAAACCGCGTCCAGTGGAAATGCGTGCTGGTCGCTCAGCGAGAGGACGAGCCCGTTGTCCGTCGCGGCAGCTTGCAGCTCGAAGTTGAACGACGTGCAGAACCGTTTGCGCAGCGACAGGCCCCACGCGCGGTTGATCCGTGCGCCGAACGGCGTGTGCAGGATGAGCTGCATCCCGCCGCCTTCGTCGAAGAACCGCTCGGCCACGATCGTCTGCTGCGTCGGCACGACGCCGAGCAGCGCCTTTCCGGCCAGCACGTACGCGATCGCCTGGGCAGCTCCGCCCGCATCGAGCGCGCAGTCGCGAACGAGCATCTCGTGCGCGCCCTCGATCGGCCGGCTCGCGATCTGCTCGCGCAAAGTCGCGACCTCGCGCGAAAGCTCGATCGTTCGGCCGAGCCCCTCGCCGTTCCAAAAAGGAATCGTCGGCGGCGCGCCTTGCGCGTCTTCCACGCGAACGACGCCCTGCTCGACGCGCCTGATGCGCCACGACGTCGTCCCGAGCAAAAAGATGTCGCCGGCCATGCTCTCGATCGCAAAGTCTTCGTCGAGCGTGCCGATCGTCGTCCCTTCGGGTTCGGCGATCACCGTGTACGATGCGATATCGGGAATGGCGCCGCCCGAGGTGATCGCGGCCAGTCGCGCGCCGCGCCGTCCGCGCAGACGGCCGTTGACCCGGTCATAGTGCAAAAAGGTGCCGCTGCGGCCGCGGGACGTCGCGATCCCATCGGCGAGCATCGCAACGACTTCATCGAAATCCCGGCGCGAAAGATCGCGATACGGGTAGGCGGAGCGGACGACCTCGTAGAGATCGTTCTCGCGCCACTCTTCCGAAGCGCACGCGGCGACGATCTGCTGCGCGAGGATGTCGAGCGGCGCGCTCGGGATCCCGATCGCATCGATCTCGCCCGAACGGATCGCGCGGACGAGCGCCGCGCACTCGATCAGTTCGTCTCGCGTCAGCGCGAAGAGAATCCCTTTGGGCAGCGCGCCGACCCAATGGCCGGAGCGGCCGATCCGTTGCAGTGCGGTCGCAATCGCGCGCGGCGAGCCGACTTGCACGACGACGTCGATCGAGCCGATGTCGATTCCAAGTTCGAGCGATGCGGTCGCGACGACGGCGCGGAGTTCGCCGGCCTTGAGGCGCTGCTCGGCGATGAAGCGCGCGGGACGCGAGAGACTGCCGTGATGCGGCAGCACGACGCCGGTGCCGAGCCGTTTGGCCAGGGCGAAGGTGACGCGCTCCGCCATGCGGCGCGTCGCGACGAAGACGAGGGTCGTGCGATGCTGCCCGATCAGCTCGGCGATCCGGTCGTAGACGTCGTTCCACATCTCGTTGCTCGCGACCGGCCCGAGCTCGTCGTTTGGGATCTCGACCGAAAGCTCCATCGGGCGCCGGTGACCGATGTCGATGATCGTCGCGTTCGGGCTCAGGTACTCCGCGACGGTTTCGATCGGTTTGACCGTCGCCGAGAGCCCGATGCGTTGCGGCTTCCGCCCGCCGCTGCTGATGACGAGGCGGTCGAGGCGGGCCAAGGTCAGGGCGAGATGCGAACCCCGTTTGTCGTCGGCGATCGCGTGGATCTCGTCGACGATCACCGTCGACACCGACGTCAGCAACGCTCGCGACCGCTGCGCGGTGAGGAAAATAAAAAGCGACTCCGGCGTCGTCACCAGAATGTGGGGCGGCGTGCGCAGCATTTTGGCGCGTTCGCTTTCGCTCGTATCCCCGGTGCGGACGGCGGTGCGGATCGTCGCCAGGGGCACGCCGCGCTCGACCGCAAGCGCGTTGATTTCCCCGAGCGGCACCTCGAGATTGCGGCGCACGTCGTTGGTCAGCGCCCGCAGCGGCGAGACGTATAGGACCAGCGTTTGATCGGGAAGCCCCTCGGCGGTTGCGGCGCGCCGCACCAGTTCGTCCAAGCAAATCGAAAACGCCGCCAACGTCTTACCGGAACCCGTCGGCGCCGTGATCAGAACGTCGCGGCCCGCACGAATTACCGGCCAGCCCAAACGCTGAGGCTCGGTCGGCTCGGGGAAACGCCGCTCGAACCAATCGCGAACGAGCGGGTGAAATGTCGGCAGCACGCCTTCCTTCAACATGTGTCTACCTCGGCGGGTTTCGACCCATCGCCCGCCCTCCCTTACTGAGGTAAAATACCAGTTTTGTCACGCTCAGCTTGTCGAAGCGCCGCCGGGATCCACGCCACGGTGGTCCTTCGACTTCGGGCCTACGGCCCTGCGCTCAGGATGACAGAGTTTTCATTCCTACCATGGGGGCCGGTGGGCCATGTATGACTCCGGTCTGGATCGGAGTGCCGGCTAGGAAGCCGAGGCGAGGTCTGGACCACTGGGGTGCCGGCGTCGTGTCTCGGCATGGAAGAACAGCGGCGACGAGATGAGGTAATCCGCCGTCGCGCGGTTGCAGGCGGTGGGCACGTTGTAGAGTACGGCCAGACGCAAGAGCGCTTTGACGTCGACGTCGTGCGGCTGCGTGGTGAGCGGGTCCCAAAAGAAGATGACGTAATCGAGCCGGCCCTCGGCGAGCATCGCGCCGACTTGCGCATCACCGCCGGCAGGGCCCGAAAGCAGACGCTCGATCCCTAAGTCCGTCGCCTCGAACACGCGCTGGCCCGTCGTTCCGGTCGCGAAGAGTTGGCAGCGTGAGAGCGTACCGCGATTGTATGTCGCCCAGGCCGTGAGATCGAATTTGCACGTGTCGTGGGCGATGAGCACAACCCGCGGCGTCATCGATCCATGCCGCTGCTTTGTAGCGTCCATCGTCGAGTGCATTGTACGGGTATCGGACGTAAATGCCAGCGCACCGCGCGGGTCAGCGTGCAGAAGAACATTTCTTTGCGACTTTACCATTTGCGCATGCGGGATTCACGGTTCGAGATGAGCTGCGAACCAATCGAACATCGTCTTGTAATACGCCTCAAGCCGGACGGGATCGGCCGGGGTATGGAACGCGGTCGGGATCGCAACGAGGCGCACCGGGACGTGACGGTCGCGCAACGCGTGAAAGAACTCCCACGACTCCGTAAACGGCGCCTCGTCGTCGGCTAGGCCCGTAACGATGAGCGTCGGCGTGCGAACCGCATCGGCGTATGTCATCGGCGAGCCGTCGTGGTAGAGTTGCGGGATTTGCGCCGGCGTTCCGCCGAGCGAATCGCGCTGCCACGAGAGGTTGCCGTCACCGGAGAGAGCGTAGCCCGCCACCAAGTCGACGGCGCCGTTGGCGACCACGGCGCACTTCCAGCGCGTGTCGTGTCCGATGATCCAGGCCGTCATGTAACCGCCGTAGGAATGGCCGCCGATCGCCTCGCGTTTCGGATCGACCGGATAGCGCCGCTCGACTTCGGCCAGGCCCGCAAGGACGTCGCGCGCCGGTCCCTCTCCGGGATCGCGGAAGATCGCGTGCTCGTGCGCGTTGCCGAAATCATTGCCGCCGCGATAGTTCGGAAAGAACGCGTACCAGCCGTTAGCGGCCGCAGGTATGCCCGCATCGTATCCACCCGGATACTGCTGATTGAAGCCGAGGCCCGACGATTCGCCTTCCGGACCGCCGTGCATCCAAAGCAACAACGGGTAGCGCACGCCGGGCCGCGCGCGTGGGGGAACGATGACGACGCCTTCCGAGCGTTCGCCGTCGGAGGCGGTCCACTCGATGCGGTCCGCGTGTCCGTAATCGTAGTGCCGCAGGGCTGTGTTCTCATGGGTGATCGCGTGCGGCGTGCCATGCAAACCGCGAGCGACGTAAAGTTCCGGCGGCACGCCGTAGGCGTCGGCGACGAATGCAAAACGCCGGCCCGCGGCGGCATCGAAGCTTTCTACCGAGAGCCGGCCCGCGTTGAACCGCTGCATCCCGGCCGGCGAATCGATGACGATCTTACCCAGAACGTGATCTTGCACGAGGGCGACGAGCGTATCGCCCGACCAACGAATCTCGAGGACGTCCCGATCGAGCGCGCCCGTGCGATTGCTTTCGCCGGTCTGGGAAACGATGACGGCGTCGTCCTCGCTGACGGGTCCCGGACCGTGCGGGCGCACGTACGCGTAGCGCGCACCGCTGGGCGCGAACCGTGGGTAATAGACGTACTGGCGAACTGTGCCGAGATCGCGCACCGCGCCCGTTGCGACGTCGACCGCCGCAATACTCGTGCGATCGGTGGCGGCGGTGTGCGCGTCGGCGGCGCGGTCGATGAGGATCGTGCGGCCGTCCGCAGACCAAGAGGGATCGTCCGTGCCGCCCTCAAACGCGGCGGAACCTTCGAACACGCTCCACGTTCCGTGCGTAAGCCTCCGCGCCGGCCCGCCCGCAGTGCCGGCGAGCCAGAGGTGCGACGGAACGGGCGGCTTCGTCGTGAGAAAACCGTCGTCGCCGACGTCGAAGAGATCGTCGTTGCGCCTCGCCGCGGCCGCATTCGGCTCGTCGTCGGGCGTGTCATAAACGAAGCGCGTGCCCTCCGGACTCCAGGCGTAGTGCTGCACGCCGTTCGGCGCATCGGTTACCGCTCGCTTCGTGCCGGCGGCAAGATTGACGACGACGATCTGATCCTCGTGGTGTTTCTCGGTATGACGTAAATATGCGAGCCGCGTGCCGTCCGGCGACCAGCGCGGCGCGCTGACGAACGGGCCCGCATCGACGAGCGTGCGCGTGCGCCCGTCGCTGCCGGCGACGACGATCGCAGCAACGTCCCGGTCGCGAACGAAGTCGCGAATCGTCCGAACGTACGCGACGCGCGCCCCGTTCGGCGAAATCCTCGGATCGGTGAGATTGACGAACGCGCGCAGCGCCGCAAGCGTAATCGGATCGGCCATCGCCCGAGCCTTATCGCCGCCCCACGCGCCAACCTTCGCGCACACGCGCCGTGTTGAGCGAACGCGCGCAAGCTGTCATGAGCGGCTACAAGCCGAGTGCGAGTGAGTCGGCGCGGGGGTCGGCGGCGCCGGCGAGGGTGCCGCGGGCTTGGTCGATGGCGATGGCGTGGGCGTGGCCGAAGGGGTGGCCGAAATCGGGGCAGAGTTCGATTGCGTGGCCGCGCGCGCGCAGACCGGCGACGACCGCGGGGTCGAAGCGCGCTTCGATGCGCACCGAATCGGCGAACTCGGATTCGCTGTCGCAGCCATAGACGAAGCGCGGCGCGTCGATCGCCTGCTGTACGGAGAGGCCACGCTCGTAGATGCCGTGGACGAGCTGCACGTGCGTCTGCGGCTGACCATCACCGCCCATCGTTCCGTAGACGAGTTCCGGGCGACCGTCGCGCAGCAGCATCGACGGCGAAAGCGTGTGCAGCGGCCGCTTGCGTCCGCGCAAGACGTTCGGGTGACCCTCCTCGAGCGAAAAATAGGCGCCGCGATTCTGCAAGAAGATTCCCGTGCCGCGCGCGACGATACCGGTGCCGAAGTTCCGGTAGAGGCTCTCGATGAGCGAGACGGCCCGGCCTTCGCCGTCGACGGCGACGACCGCAACCGTGTCTCCGTGATCGGGCCGGCCGATGCGAGCTTGCGCGTGCTGTGGATCGATGCGAGCGCGCAGCGCTGCGAGCGTCTCGGGCCGCAGCAGATCGTCGATCGGACGCTCCATCGCAGCCGGATCGGCGAACCGTGCGTCGCGAATGTCGAACGCCTCCTTGAGCGCTTCGATTGCGAGATGCGTCCACTCGAGATCGTCGCGATCGCCGTCGTTCGCGAGCATACCGAGAACGATCGGGGCGACGGCACCTTGCGAATTCGGCGGATGGGCGAGGAGCTCGGCGCCGTGCCAAGCGAGCGCGATCGGCTTCATCCGCTCGGTCGTTTGGGCCGCGAGGTCGTCCGGCGTCATCGGGTTGCCGAGCGCATTGAGGGTCGAACATATCGCTTCCGCGATCGCGCCGCCGTAGAACGCGCTCGCGCCGCTACGACGGATCGCCGCAAGCGCGTCTGCCAGCGCTTCGTTGCGCACGATGTCGCCGGCCCGCGGCAGCGCGCCACGTGCGAACAGCGCCGCGGCGTCGGGGTCGGCGCGCAAGAGCTCTTCATTGAGCGCGAAGTAGTACGCATTGACGTCGGTCACAACGAATCCGTCGCGGGCATAGCGCTCCGCCGGGAGCAAGAGTTCGTCGAGACCGCGCGTCCCGTGTGCGCGCGCCACGTCCTCCCACGAACGCACGCAGCCCGGCGTCGTGACGGTGAACGGGCTGCGCGNNTCGACCGCGTTTCCGCCGCGCCGCAGAACGTCGACGCCGGCGGCCGTCGCCAGTGCATGCGGCGACGCAATCATCCCCGCGGCTGAGCGAGCGACCGCGCGCGTCGGATGCTGTTGCGCGCTCACGTCAGGCACCAGCCGCAAGCCGTCCCGCAACGACGCCGGCGTATGCGGCGAGCACGCCGGCAAGGAGACTTCCGAATGCATAGGCCACGCCGCGCGCGTACAAGCCGTCGACGCCGAACGCATACGTCTCGTAGGCGAAGGTCGAAAACGTCGTGTAACCTCCGAGCACGCCCGTCGCGAGAAACACGCGCAAATACGGTCCGAAGCCGGTGCGCGCGGTTGCAAGCGTCACGACGACGCCGATCAAGAACGAGCCGGTCACGTTGATGGTCAACGTTCCCCAGGGAAAGCCGGGGCCAAAACGCTCGGCGAACCAGGTCCCGACCGCGAAGCGCGCGGCGGAGCCGAGCGCACCCCCGGCAGCGACGGCAAGCAACGCCAGGCCGAAGCGCATCAGCCGGCCCCGGCGCGGAAATCAACTGACATTATCACAGATATGAGCGGGAAAGAGTACGAAGCCCTCGCGCAGCGAAGTTGCTCGAGGGGCGTCCCCAGCACGAAGACTTCTTTCTCCGCCGGCGGCCCGCCGGCCACCGTAACGTGGAGGTAGGAATGGCTACGCAGACGAGCGCGCCGAACCGATGGCTCATCGCCGCAGCCGGGATGATCGTAATGATCTGCCTGGGCACGGCATACTCGTGGAGTTCGTTCACCCAACCCCTGATCGCAAGCTTCAACTGGTCGAACCAGACGACGACTTGGGCCTTTGCGGTCGCAATCTTTTCGCTCGGTTGGGGCGCGGTCGTCGGCGGCCGCTGGCAAGACAGCGTCGGCCCGCGCAACGTGACCATCGTCGGCGTCATCCTGTGGGGGGTCGGCAATTTGCTTGCGGGCCTTGGGACGTCGCATCTCGGCGCACCGTGGCTCTACCTCACGTACGGCGTCATCGGCGGCTTCGGGAACGGCATGGCGTACATCACGCCGCTCGCGATGGTCACCAAATGGTTCCCCGACAAGCGCGGGCTTGCCGGCGGCATGGTCGTGATGGGCTTCGGCCTCGGCGCCTTCTTCTACGGATTCGTGTTGAAGGCGATCGGGCCGTTTCAAGCGGCGGCCAAGGCGGCCACGGCTTTCGCCGTCGCGAAAGCCGCCGCCGTGAAGGCGGGAACGACATTCGATCCGTCCACATACGCACTTACGCCGGATCAGGTCGGCGCGGTGATGAGCGTCTTCGTCGGCTCAGGGATCGCATTCATCATCATCGGCGGCCTCGCCGCGACGCTCTTGCGCAATCCGCCCCCCGGCTACACGGTACCGGGTGCGATCGCGGCCGCCGCATCGACGCAGACCAGCTACACGCCGACCCAAGTGCTGCGCAGCCCGCAGTTCTATCTGCTGTGGCTGATGCTGTTCCTCAACGTCACCGCCGGAATCCTGATCATCAGCAACGCCGTGCCGATCATCACCGAGCTTACGGGTGCCGCAGCGGCTGTCGCCATTCCGGCGTACGGTCTCGTCGCGATCTTCAACGCATTCGGCCGGTTCTTCTGGGGTGCAGTCTCCGATCGTATCGGGCGCAACAACGCGTTCGTGCTGATCTTTGGCTTGCAGGTCGTCGTCTTCTTCCTACTCGCAGGCCTGCACAGCTTGCCGCTCGTGCTCGGCGCGTTCGCGATCGTGCTTCTCTGCTATGGCGGCGGCTTCGGCACGATGCCGTCGTTCAACGCCGACTACTTCGGGACGAAGTACCTCGGCGTCAACTACGGCATGATCATCACCGCATGGGGCTTCGGCGGCCTCGTCGGCCCGCTGATCGCCGCGAAAGTCAAGGATGCGACGGGCTCCTTCTCGGGCGCGCTCATCCCGGTCGCGGTCATGCTGCTTGTCGCGATGATCCTGCCCTTCATAACAAAGAAACCCAGCGCAGCCGCCGTCCTAGCGGCCACCGCCCGGTAGCCGGAACGATGACGCGGCGCGCGATCGGGTGCGCGCAGCGCCGGCAAAAATTGTCACCCTGAGCGGAGCTCGCGCAGCGAGCGCAGTCGAAGNNGACTGCGCGCCTGCGGCGCTTCGCTCAGGGTGACAACTCGGGGAAGGCGCGCTGCGTTAAACGACGACGATGGTTGCTATCATGTTTTCGGTGTCGTCGTGGAAGAGGCAATGGTACTGGAAGGTGCCGCGCGCGGTGAAGGTGAGGCTGAATGACTGGCCGGGGAAGAGCGGGCCCGAATTGACGATCGCGGTACCGTTGTAGGTCGATCCGCCGCTCGGCGGCGCAAACGGATTGATCTCTGGAAACGGTTGTCCGGCGATTCCAAAGGTGACCGTGTGCGGCGCGTTGTTCGAAAGGTTCGTCCAAGTGACGGTCGTCCCGAGCGGCACCGTCTCGGTCACGTTGGTTGCGTCTGAGCTATCCAAGAAGCGCATGACCGTCGAGGTCGAGGGTGCCCCGGTCGCGCCGCCGGGGGCGATGCCCGCGGCGAGCTGATCGGCCGTGCCGGCGTAGGGAAACAATGCTGTCGATTGCTTCGCCGCGGCGATATCGGCTGCTGCGGAGCTGCTCCCGGTGCTGGTCAGTTGCGCCTGAGTCGATGGATAGAGCGATGTCGCGGGCGCGACGTTGATCACGAGCTGCATCTCCGGTTGATGGATGAGACAGTACACCGTGTACGTTCCCGGCTTGGGAAAGCGCAGCCGATACGTCCCACCCAGCAATTTGAAGCCCGAACTCACGTATGTCGAACCGTCGTATGTGTTCCCGCCCGCCGGGTTAGCGACGTTCGGATCGGTCGCCGGAGGCGGCGTTGCTTGGCCTGCGCCGAGCAACGACACGGTGTGCGGTTCGCCCGCGGGGAACGTCCANNGTCGTCGGCCCGTGCTCGCCCGCGAGTGACGGTTCACCGCTGCCCGAGCAAGCACCCAAGCCGAGCGCCGCGACTGCGGCGGCGCAAAGAATCCACGGTCGAATAAGCATGTCGCAAACTCCCACAGAGATAAGTGTGCGACTAGTATAGCTTCAGTGCGTCCACCGTGCGTCCAGCGTGCGCAGATTAGGCCGAGAGACGCTGCTCGCCGGCGTAGATGTTGAAGCGTTGCGCGCGCAAGAAGCCGACGAGCGTTAGGCCGAAGCGGCGCGCGACGGCAACCGCCAGGCTGCTTGGCGCGGAGACGGCGCAAACGATTGGGATGCGCGCGACGACGGCCTTCTGCACGATTTCGTAGCTCGAGCGGCCGCTGACGACAAGGACGAAGCGCTCGAGCGGGAGGCGCCGCTCCATCAAAGCCCAGCCGATCAGCTTGTCGAGCGCGTTGTGACGGCCGACGTCCTCGCGCACTGCGATGAGCTCGCCCTCCGGCGAAAATAATCCAGCGGCGTGCAGGCCGCCGGTTTTCTCGAAGATCCCTTGCGCCGCGCGAAGGCTCTGCGGGAGCGTGATGAGCGTCGCCGCAGCCACCTGCGGGCCGGCGGCGACAGGCGTGAGTCCGCGTTCTTCGAGCGCCTCGAGCTGCGCGCGCCCGCAGACTCCGCAGGCGCTCGTCATGGTGAAGTGGCGCTCAAACGCATCGAGCGCGGGTAGCTCGGACGCCGCGAGGTCGACGTTGACGACGTTATACTGCTGGTCTTCGCTAACCGAGCCGTCCAGGCAATACGACATGCCGTGGAGTGCCGAGAAGCCGCCCAATATCCCCTCGTTGTAGAGAAACCCCGCCGCCAATTCGAAATCGTTGCCGGGCGTGCGCATCGTGATGGCGACGGTGCGCGAGTTGCCACCGGCGCGCAGGCGGATCTCGAGGGGCTCTTCGGTTGCCACGCGATCGTACTGCGGCGTCGCTGCACCGTTCTCGACGGAAACGATCCGCGTTTCCACCGATGGNNCGCGGAATCCTTTCCGGCTTCGATCAGCGTCTCGCGCAGAACGTAGCCACCAAAGAGCGTAAGTGCCGACGCGAGCAGCGTCTTCCAACGCGCGTGTACCGGAATGACGTTCAGCAGCGAGGGCACGCCGATGCCCGCGATCATCGTCCACGTGCGCAGCTTCGCGCCACGCTCACCGCCGTACATCGGCTTGCCGAGTTCGCCCGCGTGACGCTCGAAGCCGAGCAGCAATCCGAGTTCGGCAAGCGACGCGACGAGTTCGAGGCGTTCGAGTTTTCTGAACGTGCGCTCGCTGCCGTCGGTTAACGCCAGGATCGCCGCGTTTGCCGCGCACGCCCCGGCGACCCCGGAACAGACCGAAAATGCGGGGATGAAGCGCTTACCGATCGCCCAGACGGGGATCGCCGTCGCACTGATGAGGACGCCCGTGTAACCCGCGATGAACGCGCCGAGAAGTGCTTGCGCCGGGCCGACGAGCCTCCGCGGGGCAATGTAACGAAACACGTCGGGCAACACGCCGTCCTCGCCCGCCTGCGCCGCAGCCGCGGCGGCCGCGGGGAGTGAAAAGCCAATCAGACCCCAGACACCCATCGACATCACCGACTTGAATTTGACGATGCGCATCATGTGCAAGAAGCGCTCGGGCCGGCCGAGGTGTTTGACGAGGACAGCCGGACAGGTCGCGGCCAACGCGAACGCGAGATAGCGCGCGCTGCGCGCGAGTTCGCGATCGTCGCCGTCCTCGTCGGCGAGCGCGGCGAGTATTCCGGAGCCGCCCATTACGCCGCCCATGAACAGGTAGACGATGACTTCCCAGCCCCAGTGCGGCCGCTTGAGCAGCGGCCGGTCGTAGTACGTCGGTGAGGCGTGCGCGGGGAGCGGTTCGCCGTTTGAGGCGCCGCGGAACGACGCGTCGGGATTGAGCTGCGAAAGGTCGGGCGGCGTGCTCACGCCCGAAAGATGACGAAGCCGACGAGCGCAAGCGCGGCCGCGGCGAGCGCGGCGCTCGTATAGCCCGCGGGTTGATGCGTCGACGGAAGCACGGGGCGCTCGGGAAGATTGTAGGCGCCCGGCCGTTCCGTTAGCAGAAAGAATGCGTTGAGATCGCCGACCGAGCTGTCGCTGTCGACGCCGTAGAGATACGACTGGACGCCGCGCGCTTCGAGCTGCGCGACGCGTTTCTTCGCCCGCGCTTTGAGCTCGTCGACGTCGCCGAACTGGATCGACTCGGTCGGGCAAGCCTTCGCGCACGCCGGCGTAAACCCAACCTTCTGGCGATCGTAGCAGAGCGTGCACTTGCCCGCGATGCCGCCGGTCGTCTGCGTCGCGTCGTCGTGGTTGCGTCCGTCGGACTCGAAGTGCCGGCCGTCGGTGTAGTCGGCGTGCGCGATCAAATCGACGACGCCGAACGGACAGGAGGGCACGCAGTAGCCGCACCCGTTGCAGACGTCGGGTTGAATGTAGACGTCGTCGAACTCGTTGCGCACGATCGCGCCCGTCGGGCAGGCTTCCATGCAACCGGCGTACGTGCAGTGCTTGCACACGTCGCTCATCATCAGCCACTTGTTCAGCGAGGGCGGCGTCTCGGGGCCGCCGGTCTGCTCGATGAAAGCCACGTGCCGCCACGTGGTTCCCCCAAGCGCCATCGTGTTGTCGTAGGAGTTGCCGCTAAACTCGTACCCGTCCGCGGGCAACTGATTCCACTGTTTGCACGCGACCTCGCAGGCCTTGCAGCCGATGCACAGCGTCGTGTCCGTGAAAAACCCGTTGCCCATAGTTCGCTCCTTCGCCGCGCATCAGGCCGCTCCGCCGTCGCGCCCGTGCGGGTGCGATTCACCCTGGATCGTCCGCTGATCCGCCGGGACGTCGCGGTCCGCGGCCGAGCGTCCGAACGTGTCGCGCCGCCCCGCGCGGATCGTGCACGAGATCGTCTTGGCTTCGTGGATCGAGACGTTCGGATCCATTGCCAGCGCAACCAGATCGCCGACGGCGTCTCCCGTCGCGTGACCGAGCGAACCGTAGTTGTACGGGATGCCGATCTGGTGCAGGCGCCGTCCCTTTCCCAGTCGCAGCGGGCGCATGCGACCGCTCACGAGCGCGCGCGCTTCGATTTCCCCAAGTTTGGTTGAGATCGTTACCCAGTCGCCGTTGCGAACGTGCTTTTCGACCGCAAGCTCCGGGTCGATCTCGGCAAACAGCGCGGGCTGCAACTCCGCAAGCCAGGGCACGTAGCGCGTCATGATCCCCGAATGCTCGGTGAGCCGGTACGTCGTCAGGACGTAGGGATAGTCCGGGGATTCGGGCGCGTTGTACGGATTGTCGTCGCGATCCCATTCCCGCAAGGTCGGACTGCTTTGCTGTTTGTAGACGGGATTGCGCACGACGGACTCGAGCGGTTCGTAGTGCGTGGGAAGCGGGCCGTCCTTCAGCGCGCCGGTCACGAACAGATGCGCGCGACCGTCGGCTTGCATGATGAACGGATCGCTGCCCGAGTGCGCGTCCAGTCCGCTCGCTCCGGCCTTCGCCGCCGTATGCGGAGCTTTGTTCACGGGAAAATCCGGTACGTCGGGGCCATCCCATTTGCCGGCTTCCTCGTTCCACCAGAGGTATTTCTTGCGCTCGCTCCAGGGCTTGCCGTCGGGATCGGCCGACGCGCGGTTGTAGAGCATCCGGCGATTCGCGGGCCACGCGAATCCCCAATCGAGCGAGGCGATCTCGTCGCCCTTACGGTTGCGCGCGCGGTTGGTCGTCTTATCGGGTGCGACGCCGGAGTAGATCCAAGCCCCGCAGGCCGTGGAACCATCCGCCTTCAGATCGGCGAAGCCGGCGACTTGCGGACACTCGTCGCGCGGCTTGCCCGGAACGACCACGTAGCCGTTGATCTCCTGCAACACCTTGAGCGCGGAAGGTTCGCCGAGCGACCGCTCGTGCGGATCGTCGCTCGTGTACTCCCACGTGAGGGCGTGGATACCGCGGTCTTTCGGGTCGGTCGAATCGGCGTACAAGGCCTTGAGGCGCAGACCGAGCTGGTGGAAGAGGTACAGGTCCGAACGTGCTTGGCCCGCAGGCTCAATCGCCTTGTCGTGCCACTGCAGCATCCGATTTGTGTTGACCATCGAGCCTTCTTTTTCCAACACCACGGCGGAGGGAAGAAAAAAGAGTTCGGTACCGATTTCGCTCGGATTAGCGCCTTCGCGCCGCCAAAATGCCGCCGTTTCCGTCTCGTACGCATCGACGACGACCATCCATTCCAATCGTTCCATCGCGGCCCGCGCGAGTTCGGCATTGAGTCCCGAAGCGGCCGGATTTTGGCCGATCACGAAGTAGCCTTTGACGGCCCCGTCCTTCATTGCGATCTGCGTCGGAAGCGTCGAGTGGTCGCCCGAGATATGCGGGAGATACTCGAAGGCAAAATCGTTTTCCGGCGTTGCCGCTTCGCCATAGTACGCCTTGAGCAGCGAAACGATGTACTTCGGCGTGTTCGTCCACCAGCCGGTCGGTTTGGCGGCATGGTGCAGGTAGCCCTCAAGCGTCTGCTCCTCGCGGAGCGTGGACGGCATCGGAAGGTAGCCGGGTAAGAGGTCGTAGAGGGTCGGGATGTCGGTGGCGCCTTGGATGTTCGCGTGGCCGCGCAGGGCCATGATTCCGCCACCCGGACGGCCCATGTTGCCGAGCAGCATCTGCAGGATCGCGGCCGTGCGAATGTATTGCACGCCGATCGTGTGCTGCGTCCAGCCGACCGCGTATGCAAACGCGGTCGTCCGCTCGCGCCCGCTGTTGTCGGCAAGCGCGTTTGCGATTTCCAAAAACGCTTCGCGCGGCGTCCCACAAACGTCCTCGACGAGCTCGGGCGTGTAACGCGAAAAATGGCGACGCACGACGTTGATCACGCAGCGTGGATGCTGCAACGTTTCGTCCCGCTTCGGTTGCGAACACGTTCCGTTTCCGTCCGAACGCGGGACCTCTTCCATTTCAAAGTGCCACGAACCGGTGTCGTAGGTGCCCGAAACGTCGTTGAAGCCGGAGAAAAGTCCGTCGAGATCCTCGGTGTCCCCAAACGCTTCGCTAACGAGGTACGCGGCGTTGGTAAAAGCGGTGACGTACTCTTTGAAGTAACGCTCCTTTTCGATCATCCACGAGATCAGCGCGCCGAGAAAGACGATGTCCGTGCCGCTGCGAATCGGCGCGTAAATATCGGCCACGGCCGACGTACGGGTGAAGCGCGGATCGACGTGAATGATCTTGGCGCCGCGTTCTTTCGCTTTCATCACGAACCGGAACGCGACCGGGTGGCACTCCGCGAAGTTCGAGCCCTCGATGAGAATGCAATCCGCGTTTTGCAGATCCTGAACGTATGTAGTCGCGCCGCCGCGTCCGAATGAGGTGCCGAGACCCGGCACCGTCGAGCTATGTCAAATTCGTGCCTGGTTTTCGACGGAGACGACGCCGCACGTTTTCATCAGCTTCTGCAGCAGATAATTTTCTTCGATCCCGAAGGTCGCGCCGCCGAGTGAAGCGATACCGAGCGTGTGGTTGACGCGCTTGCCGTTCGGCAAGTTTCGCACGAACGTTTCCTCGCGCGTCTTCTTGAAACGCTCCGCGATCCGGTCGAGCACCCAATCGAGCGGCTTCTCCTCCCACTCGGTCGCGAACGGCGCGCGGTACTTCGCGGTCGTCCAGCGCGCCTCGTTGACCGTCATTCCGAAGATCGCCGATCCCTTTGGGCACAAATGCCCGCCGCTGACCGGACTGTCCGGATTGCCTTCGACGTCGAGCAGTTTGCCTTCGTCGCTCACATACGCGAGCGTGCTGCAGCCGACCGCGCAATACGGGCACAGGCTCACGACCGCTTTCGCCCCTTTGACCCGGCCCTTCAACGCGCGCGTACGCTTCGAGGCGACGTTCGGCAGCGCGCCGACGCGCTCCGAAAGCCGAAGCCCGCGAACGGCATTCGCAAGCACGGAAGTCAGGTCGATCGTCGGTTTCGTAGCCATGGCAAGCTCCAATGCGGAAAGGCTGCCGTATCACGTTTGACGGTGTCGCTGCGACTCCCGCGGTCGCGACGCGCTCAAGGAACCTCGGCCTCCATCTCCTCGGGGGCTTGGCCGGGTTTGAAGAGCGCCTGCGCGATCGCGGTCGGGACGACCGCAGTGAGGATGACGACGGTCACAAGCGCCGCGTACTGCGCTTGCGTGATGTAATGGTGGGTCAACCCGTAGAGGCTCGAGATCGTCCCGAACGTCAGGCCCGTGGCCATCATCAACGTCAAATAATTTGCGTCACCGCGCGCGTACTTGAACGCGATCCGTGCGAGCGGCCGTACGCCGACGATCTTCGCTACGACTTTCACGAAGAAGAGCGTCGCGATCAGACCCGCACCGCCGAGCACCGCGCCAAACTCGACGTACGTTCCGGCCTTCAAGAAATAAAATGGGGCGAGGAGCGTCATCGTCATCGTTTGCAAGCGGCGCTTTACGTCCGGAAACGAGATCATCACCCCGGCGCAGGCGAGGCCGAGGAAATATGCCGGCAAGACGCCTTCGCTCTTGGCGTATGTCGCGAGCGCCGCGAGCAGAAAGATCACCGCGAAGAGGATGCGCAGCGCGGGCTCGCTGACGAACCGGCCGGTCCGGACGACAAGCGCGGACAGAAGCCTCGGTACGAGCGGGATCGAAACGGCGATGGCCGCGATCAGCGCGACGAGCCACGCATTATAGTTCGCGAATAGCAATCCGAGCGCGACGACCGTGCCGAGATCCGTAAAGAAGCACGCGGCCAAGATCAGCTGCCCGAACTCCTTGCCCGCGAGCCCCGATTCGATCATAACGGCGTACACAACCGCAACCGAGGTCGTCGAAAGCGCGATTCCGGCAATCTTCGAAGCGTCCGCGGTCCAATGTCCGAAGAAGTACGTGTAACCCATCGCTGCGAAAAACGGCGCCGCAAACGACGCTGCGCCGAGGACGGTCGATGGGACGAGCTGGCGCCGCAGCACCGCGGGGTCGATCTCCGCGCCTGCGAGGAACGTCAGCAAAATGCTTCCGAACCCGGCGACGAAGTCGATCCAAGCGTTCGTGCGCAGCGTGATGAGGTTTCCGGCCAGGATGCCGACGACGATCTCGACAAGCGCGGCCGGCATTTTGATCCGAATCGCGATAAACGCGCTGATCGCGGCGAGCAACATCCAAACGCCGGCGACAATCCAGATGTTTCCGGTATCGATGAGCGAGTGAGCGTCCAAAACAAAACTCCTGTCGTAACGATTCGATTGCGACAGGAGCCATTAGCCGTTGCCGGCGGTTAAACGGGAGCTCCATCCCGGTACTTAAGGTTTCTTTCGGCTCGCCCGCAGTTCCTTGCGGCGCCCTCCACCGTCCGAGCCATGTCACCCTGAGCAAGCGCCGCAGGCGCGAAGTCGAAGGGCCAACGGAGCAAGTCGAAGTCACGGCGGTGCTTCGACTGCGGCGCTTACGCGCCTCCGCTCAGCATGACACAACGGGGAAATCGGGCCGTTCTAGCTCGGCGTGCGCGAGACGTAGTCTTTAAAGGTTTCGCGCAACGCCGTTTTGAGGAACTTGCCGGTCGATGTGCGCGGGATC
The DNA here is from genome assembly GCA_003158195.1 of Vulcanimicrobiota bacterium. GTDB lineage: Bacteria > Vulcanimicrobiota > Vulcanimicrobiia > Vulcanimicrobiales > Vulcanimicrobiaceae > Palsibacter > Palsibacter borealis. The sequence continues at coordinate 21,124 of PMHP01000072.1, forward strand.
GCGTCGACGAACGCAAAGTCGTCTGGTATCTGCCACTTTGCGAAATACGGGGCGAGGAATACGCGTAACTGCTCCTCGGTCACCGTTCGTCCGCTCTTAGGGACGATGACGACCAACGGCCGCTCGCCCCATTTGGGGTGAGGCACCGCAACAACCGCCGCTTCGGTGACATCCGGATGACCCATCACCGCGTTCTCGAGATCGACGGAGCTGATCCATTCACCGCCCGATTTAATGAGATCCTTGCTCCGGTCGACGATGCGCAGATACCCGTCGGCATCGAGGACGCCGACGTCGCCCGTGCGCAGCCACCCGTCGCTCGCGAACTTCTCGGAGTCTTGGGGCGCGTTGTGATAGCTTCCCGTAATCCACGGCCCGCGCGCTTGGATCTCGCCGGCGGAAACGCCGTCCCACGGCTGGGTGGCTCCGTCGTCGGTCACGAGCCGCATCTCCACGAGCGGCGGTGCCGCACCTTGCAGCGCGCGTATCGCGTACTGCTCTTCGGTCGACAATGACGCGTGCTTCGGGCGCAGTGCCGAAACGGTCCCGAGCGGAGACATCTCGGTCATCCCCCAGCCCTGCACGATGTGCATGCCATGCTTCTCGAAGGCCGCGATCAGCGAGACCGGCACGGCGGCGCCGCCGACCAGCATCCGCATGTCCGCAACGAGCGACCGTTTGCGCGTCGGCGATTCGAGGGATTGCAGAATCATCAGCCAGATGGTCGGAACCCCAAGCGCGAGCGTAATTCTCTCGGACTCCATCAGATCGAGAAGATCCTCGCCGCCCAAATGCGGACCGGGAAAGATCTGGCTCGCGCCGACCATAATCGCCGCAAATGGGATCGCCCAGGCGTTGGCGTGAAACATCGGCACGACGACGAGTATCCGATCGCGCGAGGCGAGTCCGATCACGTCGGGCGCACACTCCGTCAGCGCGTGCAACATCATGGACCGGTGCGAGTAGACGACCCCTTTCGGCCGGCCCGTCGTGCCGGAGGTATAGCACATCCCGAGAGCCTCGTTTTCGTCCTGTTCGGGATACATGTAACTCGAGGCATCGCCCGCAATAAAATCCTCGTAGTTCTCGTACTCTTCGGGAACCGGCACGCCCGTGAAAGCGTGGACGATCGTGCGCGGAACGATCCGCAACAACGGCTTCACCCGCTCCCAGAGCGGCAGCAGCATGTCGTCGACGATCAACGCGCGGTCGCCGGCGTCATCGACAATGTATGCGATGTCTTCGGGCGAGAGTCGCAGGTTCAGCGTATGCAGCACGGCGCCGGCCGCCGGGATGCCGAAATAGCATTCGAGGTGGGCCGCATGATTCCACATCAATGTTGCAACCGGCTCGCCCCTGCCGATGCCCGCCTTGTTGCGCAGCGCTTGCGCCACTTGTCTGGCGCGGCGGTGCAAGTCGCCGTAGGTGCTCCGCTCGAGCGACTTGTCAGGCAGCCGCGACACGATCTCGTGACGGGGGAAATACCGGCCGGCGCGATCGAGCAGATGGTTGATGCTTAGCTGCACCGGCATCATTGTAGATTTCACGACGCACGACTCCCCGTTCGACCACCTGCTCCACCCCGGCGGCGATTTCCCGGCAACGCGACCCGCGATATCCGAGAAAACCGGAAAGGCACGGTATCGAACGCCCGTTCGGAATTGCCAAGACGCCAGCTGACAGGGCCGATGCTAACGCCGTGAACAAAGGCCGGATGCAAGCACCGCCGCCGCCCGCCATTCCATTCGGCTCGCCCGCGCAAATCGTGGTTGCTGCCGTTCGCCCGCCATGCGTCGTCGTTGCGGCGATTGCACCCGCCCGTTCAGATGAAAACCTTCACGCTCAACGCGCAAAATAAAGCCGTCGTCTGCCAGTAACAAACCTTTTTGTCACCCTGAGCGGAGCGCCGCAGGCGCGCAGTCGAAGGGCAAACGGAGTACGGCCATATCTCGTCGGCGCTTCGACAGGCTCAGCGTGACAAGGCGCGTGCAGCGACTCGCGCCGTCGCACAAGCGTACGCTGCAGCACCCGCCTAGTCACCGTGACACAGCTGGTCTCCGATCTCAATTCCTCGGCTCTGTACGCCGAAGCGTAAAGCGAGGGCGGCGCCTCGAGGAGCGGTCGTGGATCACCGGTTTCGACTTCAGGATACCTGGCTTGGATGCAACGGCGTCATCGCGCTGTTCGCAATCGCGGTGGCAGCGGCGCTCGCCGCGCTCGTCGCGCTCAGCTACGCCTTGCGTTCGGTTGAGGACGCTCGGAACGCGCCTTAATCTGGCGGCCGATCATCTCGCGCATGATTTCGTTCGTGCCGGCGTAGATGCGGTGCACGCGCGCGGCGGTCCACATGCGCGCGATCGGATATTCTTCCATGTAACCGTAGCCGCCGAAAAGCTGCAGGCAATTGTCGGTGATCCGGAATTGCATCTCGGTTAACCAAAGCTTCGCCATTACGGCCTGCTCGACGCCGAGCCGGCCCTCCGCGTGGCGTTCGATGCAGTCGTCGACGAACGTGCGGCCGACCGCCACTTCCGTCGCCGCGTCCGCGAGTACGAAGCGCGTGTTCTGAAAGTCGATGATCGGTTTCCCGAACGCGCGCCGCTCCGCGCAGTACGCGATCGTCCATTCAAGCGCGGCTTCGGCGCCCGCGGCTGAACCGACGGCTACGATCAAGCGCTCTTGCGCGAGCTCGTTCATCATGTAGCCGAAACCCGCGCCTTCGGCGCCAAGCAGCTCACCGGCCGCGCCGTCGAAGAATAACTCCGAGGTGTCCTGCGCGTGCAAGCCGAGCTTGTCGAGGTTGCGGCCGCGAGCGAAGCCCGGCTGATCTGCGGCGACGAGAAACAGGCTCACGCCCTTCGCGCCTGCGTCGGCGTCGGTCTTGGCGGCGACGATCACCATGTCGCAGAGCTGTCCGTTGGTGATAAACGTCTTCGAGCCGGTGAGGCTCCAGCCGCCGTCGCTCGTGCGCGTCGCGCGGGTCTGGATGTTGCCGAGATCGCTCCCCGTTCCCGGTTCGGTCATCGCGATCGCGCCGATGCACGTGCCGGCGACCATCCCCGGCAGCCAGCGCGCGCGTTGCGCTTCCGTCGCATATTTCACGAGGTACGGCGCGACGATCTCGGAGTGCAGCGGAAAACACGGGCCGCTCGCGCCCGCGTGGGCCAACTCCTCGGTGACGATCGCCCCGAAGCGAAAATCGCCGCCCGCGCCGCCGTACGCTTCCGGAGCGCTCGGGCAAAGTAAGCCCGCCTCACCGGCCTTGCGCCACAGTTCGCGCGGGACGCACTTCGCAGCTTCCCACGCGTCATGGTACGGAGCTATCTCGCGCTCGACGAAATCTCGCACGACGCCGCGAAAGAGCTCGTGATCCGCATCGAAGATACGGCGGTCGTTCTTCGCGAGGATCGTCTCGGTTGCGCCGTTGTTCATCGGGACTCTCCGAATCAGAGCAGGCGCCACGATATACCTCTACGGCCGGCCCTCTTAAGCTATAAAAACTNNAGAGGCTCGCGTAACCTTATCGAAGTGACTTCGCTTCGGAACGGAGATTTCGCTGCGATGCGCGTAGGAAGTGAGCATGCGCGGCCGCTACGAGTTCATGCTTCATCGGCTGACGCCGGCCGACGACCCGGTCATCGACCCGACGCTTGGGCTGCTCGGATCCCAAGGCTGGGAGATTCGGGGCATCGCATACCGCGCCGACGGCGCGATCGTCGTCGCACTCCAACGCCCGCTCGACGAGGAGCTGCCGCTTGCCGGACCGTCCGCAATCGCCGCGACACTCGAAGCGCCGCTGGTCGCACCCGGAGTGGCCGAGCTTACCGAGACCTAGGCGGGCCAAACGGCGCGAGTTACACGGGCCGAGCTTGATGAACAGTCGTCGACGCGTACAGAACCGGGATGAGGATCAGTGCGAACGCCGTTGCCGTGATGAGGCCGCCGGCTACGGCGATGGCGAGGGGGCGGGCCATCTCGGAGCCGGCGCCGATGCCGATGGCGAGCGGTAGGAGCGCGCCGAGGGCGGCGAAGGTCGTCATGAGGATCGGGCGCAGCCGTTCGAGCGCCGAGCGCTCCAGGGCTTCGGTTGCGTCGAGGCCCTCGAGGCGGCGGCGGTTGGCGCCGTCGATTAGCAGAATGCCGTTGCGGACGACGATGCCTACGAGTAAGAGCATTCCCATAAACGACGAGACGTTGATCGGCGTGTGGGTGAGGTAGAGCGCGCACGCGACCCCGATCGGCGAGAGCGGGATCGCGGCGAGGATCACAAGTGGGAGTCGATACGAATCGAACGCGAGTACGAGCACGGCGAACACGAGCAGGACGGCGATGCCGAGGACGAGGGCGAACTCACGGAACGCCGCGCGCTGTGATTCGACGGCGCCGCCGATCTCGATCGTATAGCCGCGTGGAAGGCGGCGGACGTCGTAGCCGATTTGGTGCTGGATCCGCGCGATGACGGTCGAGAGGTCCGCGTTCTCGATGCCCGCCGTAACGCGGACGATGCGCGAGCCGTTTTCCTCCTGCACTTGCGTCACGAGTTGCGGCGGTTGGAGGACCGCGGCGCGATCGAGCGGTGTGCGGTCCGCGAGGCGCACGACGACGGGAATCGAAGCGCCGCCCACCGGCAGTTCGGCTGCGACGATGCCGCTCGTTCGAGCCCGGAGGTCGCTTGCGAAATCCTCGGCCGTCGCGGGATTATCGGGCCGCGGGAGCGCGGTGACCGTGCGCGCTTCGTAGATGACGCCGTCGAAGGCGTCGACGACGCCGCGCAAGTCGCTGATATGGTCGGCGATGCGGGTTGCCACGTCGGTCAACACGCGTTGGCTTGGTCCGCGCACGGTCAGTTGGATCGGCTCGGGCGCGCCCGAAAGATCGTTGATTTGATCTTCGAGCAACTGATGGACCTCGAGCGAGATGTACTGGTTGACGTTCGCGATCGCGATCCGAAGGCGATCGGCAACGTTGTCGAACGAGGGCGAGTCCGGTTTGAGCGTAACGCGAATCGTTCCGGCGTCGGGCAGCGTCGCGAGGTAACCGTTCGTGTCGACGCCGGAGAGGCGCGCTTCGTGGGCCACGGCGGGATCGGCGAGCACGACGCGCTCGAGCTGCGTTGCGAGAACGTCCGACGCGTCGAGTGACATCCCGGCTGGGAGCGCGTATTTGATTTCGAATTGCCCCTCGTCGACCGACGGCAGGAAGTCCGTCGGCAAGCGCGCGAGCGCGACGGCGGTGACGATAAAAATCGCCGCCGCTGCGACGTAGACAAGCCATGCGCGACGAAACGACCATTGCAGCACCCGCACATAGATTCTTTCGAGACCGAGGCGCATCGGTTGCGAGCGCACCGCCCCCGCCCCAAGGGCACCCGCGAGCAACGGCGCGACGTAGAGCGAGAGCGCAATCGAGACGACGAGCGCGAGCCCGAGCGTTATCGAAAGCGCCCGAAAGAAAAAGCCGGGAATACCGGAGAGAAAGCCGAGCGGCAGGAAGACGACCACGTTCGCCGCAGTCGCGGTAACGAGCGGACGCGCGATCCGGCGCACTGCGCGCGCAATCGGCGAGCCGGCGGCGCCGGGACCTTCTTCCGCGATTTCGCGCGAGACCGCTTCGACGACGACGATAACCTCGTCGATGACGAGCCCGATCGCGATCGCAAGGCCGCCGAGCGTCATCAAGTTCAGCGACAACCCGGCGCGCACGAGGGCCAGCGCCGTCAACACGATCGCGACCGGCAAAATTACCGCGGCCACGACCGTCAAGGCGCCGTTCCGTAGAAACACGTAGATAATCGCAAGCGCGATCAGNNGGCGGAAGTTGCCGCACGAGCGCCGGGAGGCGGCGTTCGACTTCTCGTTTGAGGCTTACGGCGTCGGCTGAGATCTCGGGATACGCGTTGAGAATCACCGCATGGGTCGCGTCAAACGAAGCTTGCTCGTTCGTCGGCTCGTCCCGCACGCGCACGGTCCCAAGCGAAGCGAGCACGACGCTTCCGGGCCGGCGGCGATTTGGTATCGTGACGGAAGAAAGCGAGCCGAAGTCGTGCGGGCCCTCCGAAGGCACGACGAGCAGTCGCTCCCGACCGCGAACGACCGTCCCGGCCGGCTGCGGCCGGCTCGCTGCGGCGATCGCGTCTGCAACGTTGCGCGCCGACGTCCCGATGGCGCGCAGCTTCGCGGGGTCCAGATCGACGTCGAAGGCGACGCGCGGGCCGCCGAAGACGGTGATGCGCGCAAGACCCGGTGTCCCGGTGAAGACGGTGAGGAGCGCACCTTCGACCAGCTTGCGCAGTTCCGATTGGCTCGCCGACCGTGTCTGCAGCGCGTACGTCACGACCGGTTCCATGTTCGGACCTTCGATCAGCGCCGTCACGCGATCGACTGGAAGCCGATCGCGGACCTCCGAGATCCGAGCTTGGACGGCGCGCAGATCCTCCGGAACGTCGCCGTGCGGCTCGAAATCGAGTTCGACTTCGAGCTTCCCTTGATCGCAATACGCTCGCGTGGCGCGTACGCCGGGGATCGATGCAAAAGCTGCTTCGAGCGGGTCCGCGACACTCGTGCGGATTTGCTCGGGCGAAAGTCCGCCCGCATCGGCGAAAACCTCAACGCGAGCGAGCGAGATCGCCGGAAAGACGCTCTGCGGAGCCGTGACGAAGCTCCAGCATCCGAGCACGAAGCCGCAGATTACCGCAAAGAACGCAAATCGCGCCGATGTCACGGTGAGCCTGTCGAAGCGCAGCCGTGAGCGTCGCAAGCGCCGTCGGCCCTTCGACTTCGCGCCTTCGGCGCTCCGCTCAGGGTGACAACTTTGACAACGGCGACAATCGGCTAGTGGACGATGATTTGGTCGTTAAACGGCACGACGACTTGGTTAAGTTGACCGACTGGAGCTCCGAGCGCACCGCCGGCTCCGATCGGGGCCGTGATGAGAATCCCATCGCCCTGCGTGGAGTCGGTCGACCCGGTCGCCCCGACGTCCCCGTCGGAATCGACGACTTCGATCAGATATTTGCCGTCGGGCAGAACACCGATCGACGACGCACCCTCGAAGGTGAAGGGGCCGCCCGGCGTGCTGACGACCGGCGCGTACAAACTGCCGCTCTGGGCCAAGGTTCCGGTGTTGACGCCGCTCACCGTGATGATTCCCGCGTCGGAGGACACGTATGCGGTCGTTCCGTCCGGCGTGATCGTGGTGGCGTAGAGCTCCGATACTCCCGACGGTTCGAGAGCGAGCGGCGTACGATGCGTCGACGGCTCGCGGCCGGTACGACGCAGTTTGCGGTGCGCGACCGCCGGCAACCGTGGGCGGAGCACCGATACCGTGGGCGTACCTGGAAGACCGGTCAGCAGCACGATCTCCGGATTGCCGCTCGCATCGGAACCCGCGAGGACGGCTCGCGAAGAGTCGGCCGGGCTGATCGCCATGTCGTCGCGGCCATCCTCGCCGAAGGGCGTGGGAATACTGGTCAGCGTCGACTCGAGCGTGAAGGTGAACTTCGTCGTGCCGGTTCCCGTCGAACCGGCATGAGCTGCGCCCTCGCTAATTCCCCAGACGTCGAGCCCGCTTTCGCCGCGCGAAAGCATGGTTTTTCCGTCGTTCGAGATCACTAAACCGTCGCGATCGACCGTGCCGCCCGCGTTGTTGAGTGCGTCCGCGACGACCGGGGTCCCCTCGAGGATCCCCGAGATCACCGCGAGCTGCGCGCCGTTGCCGGACGCGACCGCCTGATCGCCGCCGGGCAGGCTGACGATCGAGTCGCCGTCGCTGCCGTAACTGGTGACGTCGACCGTGTACGTCGCGAGGCTGAACGCATGCTGCGGGATGCCCGAGAAGAAGTACACGAGGTTGCTGCCGTCGACGACCGAGCCGTACTGCGCATCGGCGGTCAACCCTTCCCCGTCGAGATCGCCGGCGTCGGGGATCGGGAAGAAGGTCGTCGTTGGGGTCGGTTCCACGTTGCCCGAGGTATCCTCGAGCTGCACGAACTGCAAGCCGCTTGAGAGCGAGCCCGTCCCGTCATCGGCGATCAGCGCGAAGCCGAGATTGACCTCGGCGGTGCCCGTGCCCGGAGCCGGTTCGTAGACGAGGTAGGTGCCTGCTTGCGTGACTCCCGGCAGGCTCGCCGTCGGGATCGACGACGCAAACGTTCCGCCGCTGCCGACGGTTGCAGTCCCGACGTCGACCCACGTCGAGGATTGGTAGATCGCGACGTTGAGCCCCGTGCCCGCCGGAATCGACGACGGAACGATTCCCGCCGCGCCCGCGAGCGCAGCCGAGCCGGTCAGCGTCGCCCCGCCGAAGCTGGTGCAGAATGCGACGACGTACGTGTTACCTGCGCCTTGGGTAAACAAGGGGCGCCGGGTCCGGTCAAAATGCTCGAAACGTGCACGCAGCAACGGCGCCGGCAGGCTTACTTGCGGGACGTCGTTGAGGACGACGTTTGCCGTGGTCGCGAACGCGCCGGAAGCAAACGTCTCGGAGAAGTTACCGGTGTTCGCGGTAATGGTGCCGCCGCTCGGCGGCACCGCGGTCGTCGGGGTCGTGCAACTCACGCTCGGGCCGGGCGAAGGCGTCGGCGATGAAGAAACCGTGGGCGTCGGCGATGCCGTTGGCGGCGCGTGAGTCGGAACGGCCGTGCCGCCGGCCCGGATCGGCGCGACCGGCGTGGTGTTGCTCGAACTACACGCAGCAAGCGCGGCCAGTGCCGCGCAAAGCGAAAGGGCGACAACGCTCGAACGAAGCCCGATAAAACCCGTGCTCACCACCATCTCCCCCTTGGTGCCCTAAGGCCACTTCAAAAAACGAAGCGCCAGGCCGACGAAAATGCGGACCCGCGGTCTTTAAATCCGGCTTACCCGGTACCCTTTCCAGCGAAACGCGCCCTTTTCTCAGCGACGAATGCAAGCACGCCCTCGAGCGGCCGCGTGTTAAGGACTTCGTCCCGCGTGACCCAGGCACGGCGGGCTTGGCCGACGGCGTATTCGACGTTGGCGAGGTGGTCGATCGCGTGCGCATCGCTGTCGAGCGAGAAGGTGACATCAAAGGAGCGGGCGCGGCGGGCGAGACCGCTCGGCAGGTCGAGCCGCACCGGCTGTCCGTCGATCTCAAGCGCCGTCCCGGTGCGCGCGGCGGCTGCGAACACGACGTCGTAGTCGAATTCGTAGCCCGGAAAGCTGTCGACGTGACGGCCGGTCGGATGGCCGACGATCGTCACAAACGGGTTCTCGCAGACGCGGAGCAAACGCGCCGTCATCGCCTCGCGTGAAATGTTCATCGCGTCGTGAACGCTTGCGACGACGATATCGAGCTCCTCGAGCACACTTTCGTCGTAGTCGAGCGTCCCGTCGGCACGGATGTCGACCTCGGCGGAACAGAGCGTGCGGATCCCATGCTTCTCGCCGAGCGCGCGCACCTCGGCGCGCTGCGCCCGCAATCTTGCCGGATCGAGCCCCGCGCCGGTGCGGCCCCACGAATGGTCGGAGATCGAGTGGTAGGCGTAGCCGCGCGCCGCCGCCGCGGCGATCATCTCTTCCAAGCTCCCGACGCCGTCGCTCCACGTCGAGTGCATGTGAAAGTCGCCGCGGAGATCCTGAAGCGATACCGGTTCGGGCAGGGTGCCGCTCGCGGCGGCCTCGAGCTCCCCGATTCCCAAACGCATTTCCGGCACGATGTACGGCAACCCGAGCGCGGCGTACACTTCGTCCTCGGTGCGACAGGTGAGATTTTCGCCGCTCTCCAGGTTGAGGATCCCGTTCTCGCTGACCCGCAGCCCCTTGCGGATCGCGAGCTCCCGCAACTGAATGTTGTGTTCGCGCGAACCGGTAAAGTGCTGAAGTAAATTCCCGAACACGTCCTCGGGCAGCACGCGCAGGTCGATCTGCAGCCCGCCCTCGAGCCAGATCGAGGCTTTCGTAACCCCCTCGGCGAGGACGGCTTGCGCTCGCTCCCACTGCACGAACCGCGCGATCACGTCGCCCGGCTCGTGCGAGGTGCANNACGATGTCGATGTCGCCGACCGTCGACTCGGCGCGCCGGACGCTGCCGGCGACCGTAAGGTTGCGCGCCTTACCGCCGGCCTCGAGGTAGGCGACGATCGTGCGGGCGAGGGGCAGCGCGCGCCCGAGCGGCGTGCGCGTCCGGCGGCCCTTGTAGGCGAGAATGCCGCGCCGGATGTTCTCGAGCGACTTCTTTCCCAGGCGGGGCATGCCGTCGAGCCCGCCGCTTTCGAGCGCGCGCTCGAGATCGGCGAGCGACGCGATCCCCTGTTCGTGGAAGAGGGCCTGCGCCGTCTTCATCCCGATCCCTTGGACGCCGAGGACTTCGAGCAAGGTGAGCGGGTAGCGGGCCGCCAGTTCGTCGCGATAGGCGATGGTGCCGGTTTCCAGCAGCTCCACGATTCGCCCGGCAATCGTTTTCCCGATCCCGGGCAGTGCCTGCAGTTCGCCCGACGCTTGCAATTGCGCCGCCGGGGGCGCATTTTCGAGCGTCTCGGCGGCACGTTCGTATGCCATAAACTTGAAGAACGGCTCGCCCGCGAACTCCATCAGGCTGCGGATTTCCTTGAGCGCTCGGGCGATCTCGGCGTTCGAAGGCGTAGCTCTCACAAAGGACGACCTTTCGTCGAATTCGTACGAACGTCCCATGCTCCGCGTCGAGCGCCTCGATCCGCAGATNNGAGATCATGGAGCGCGACGGATACGATCCGCGCGTCCGCATGCAGGTCTTCCAACGGAGCAAGGCCGTCTTGTGCGGCATCGACGAGGCGCTTGCGATCCTGCGACTCTGCAGCGGCACGTACGGGCCGGGCGGAGATTGGCGCGACGGCTGGAACGAACTGAACGTCCGCGCCCTCCACGACGGCGACGAGATCGCGCCGTTCGAAACGATCATGACGATCGAGGGCAACTATACGCTCTTCGCACACCTCGAAACGCCGTACCTCGGCGTCCTCTCGCGCCGCACGCGCATTGCGACCAACGCGCGCGAGATCGTCAGCGCGGCGAACGGTAAGGAAGTACTCTTCTTTCCGGCCCGCTTCGACCACCACCAGATGCAAACCGGCGACGGCTACGCCGCCTACATCTCGGGTGCGCTCGGCGTGTCGACCGACGCGAACGCCGAATGGTGGGGTTCGCGCGGGATGGGCACCGTGCCGCACGCGCTGATCGCAGCGTACGGCGGAAACACGGTCCTCGCGACGCAAAAATTCGCACAGTACATCGCCCCCGACGTGCACGTCATCTCGCTCGTCGATTTCGACAACGATTGCGTCGCGACGAGCCTCGCGGTCGCGAAGGCGCTCGGTAAGCGGCTGTGGGGCGTGCGCCTCGACACGGCGGGGACGCTCGTCGACCGTTCGCTCTGGTCGCAGATGGGGACGTTCCCGCCGACCGGCGTCGTCCCGCAACTCGTGCGCAACGTGCGCGAAGCCCTCGACGCGCACGGTTACGATTACGTGAAGATCGTCGCGAGCGGCGGATTCGATGCGCGCAAGATCCGCCAGTTCGAAGAGGAAGACGTACCGGTCGATGCGTTCGCCGTCGGCAGCGCCTTCTTCGAAGGCACGGGCCGCTTCGATTTCACGGCCGATATCGTTGCAGTCGAGCGCGACGGCGCCTGGGTCGAATGCCACAAAGTCGGCCGTCCCGAGCGGCCGAATCCGCGCCTCTCACCGGTCCTCGGTTGAAGATCCTACGGGCCACCGACGTCACGTTCGTGCGTGACGGCGTCCCTTTGGTCGCTCCGTTCTCGCTCTCGCTCGACGCCGGAGCCGCCGCCGAAATCGTTCAGCCAAGCACGCGCGCCGCGTCGATTGCGGCCAGGCTGTGCGCGGCGATCGTGAAGCCAAGCCGCGGCGTCATCTACGTCGGCGAGTTCGAAACACGCCTGCAGCCGCCGCAAGCAAAACGGCTCGTCGGCTTCGTCGATGCCGGCGGTTTCGAGGGCGACGCGCACGCGTTGCGCTGCGAGGTTGCTTTTCGCGCCGACGTCTGGAATCTCGACAAGGCCGCCGCGCAAAGCCGGGCGACGGAAATCCTCGACGCGCTCGGCGACGGCCCGTACGCCCGTGCGATCGCGCTCGCCCTGGTCGCCGAGGTCGCGCTCGTCGTCCTCGATCAACCGCAACGACGCTTCGTCGGCCGGGTGCGAAAACTCGTGCCCGAAGCCGCGATCGTGCACACGCTCGTCGGCGCGACCGCCGCCCTGTCGGCGCCGGTGCCGGCTTCGGCACCCGCCGTCCGATGAACGAGTTTCGCGCGACCGTCGCAATCGTGCGCCGTCACATCGATCGCCACTTCGCGATCGACTGGGCGATGCAGTTCGGAATCGTCGCGGCGATCGCATTCGCCTTCACCCAAACCTTCGCCCACCCGCTCTTTCCGCTCGCAATCGCAAGCGTTCTCGCCGCCGCCAGCGCCGCCGAGCGCAGCCACGCCGAATCGCTACGGCGCTTAACCTTCTTCGCGATGCCGCTCTACGGCCGCCAACTCGCGCGCGCTCACGCGATCGCCCCCTCGCTGTTGGCGCTCGCGATCCCGGCCGGATATGCCGCGGGCTCGATCGCCCGCACGCACGAATTCCCCGCCGCCCTGCTCGCCACGATGTTCGGCGCAGCGCTCGTCTCGACGCTAGTCGCACTCTCGTCGATCTTCCGCGACGGCTTGCGCGCCTCGCTCTACGTGGTGCTCGCCGCCATCGTCGGCGTCGCCGTCACCTTACCGTTCGTCCTCCAAGCCGACTACGGCCTCGCCCTCAGCGCCGCCCTCGCAGCCATCGCCGCATTCTTCGCCCTGCGCGCCTTCGGCGAAACCCTAGCCCGCTACGACCCGCTCCCCCTGTCATCCTGAGCGGAGCGGCGNNGAAGGGCCAACGGAGCAAGGCCGATATCCCGGCGCTCCTTCGACGTGCTTCGCTTCGGGCGTTTAGACGGGTTGGGTCACCGACGACGATAACTTTTCCAGCATCGCGCGGTTGAAGAGGACCATGTCGCCGAGGCCCCGCGTCGAAATCCAGTGGCCGTCTTGGACGGTGGGCTGGTCGCGGTAGAGGGCGCCCGCGTTGCGGATGTCGTCGGAGATCGAGGGCGAGCCCGTCAACGTGCGGCCGCGCGCGACTTGGGCCGAGATCAGGACGTGCGCGCCGTGGCCGATCGAGAACATCGGCTTCTTGGCCGTATCGAACTCTTTGACGAAGCGCTGCACTTCGCGGCTCGCCCGGATCCGATCGGGCGAGATGCCGCCCGGAATCAACAGGGCGTCGAAGTCCTCGGCGGTACAATCGGCGACGACTTCCTCGGCCTTTGCCGGCTGCCCGTCGTCGAGTCCACGCTTGGCGCGAATGCGCGTCTTGGCTTTGTCGTCGATGCCGACGATCGTCACGATCGCGCCCGCCTCTTCGAGGACGCGGCGGGGTTCGCCGAGCTCCGCTTCCTCAAATCCGTCGCCGATCAGCGCAGCGATGCGCTTTCCTTCTATTCCTGATTGCATAGTGCGCCTCTGGTTCCGTGAGCCGCGGCGCCATTCCCGTTACGGCGCGCTCACAGCGTTCCGCCCGTGCCCTGGACTGCCGCGCGGAGGAGGTACGCGAGTTCGATTTCGAGTTTTCCGAGCGCGTCGAGGACCTCGTCCTCGAGCAGCGCTCGCAAGGTCGGGTTGCGGACCAGCATGTCCTTCTCGGGGACTCGGTGGCGCGGATTGATCTCGCGCATGTAAATGCGCGCGTCCTTGCGTATCTGGTTCGCGGGCAGGAAATACAACGGATCTAAACCGAGCGCGTACACCTCGAGCGAGAGCAGGTTCGCGCGCTGCATGAACTCGATCGCCCGCAAGCGCAGCGCCTGCGCGAAGCGCGCGAGTTGCGCGACCGTCACTCGGCGGCGGCCCTCCAAGATCTCTTCCATTTCGCTCGGATCGTGTGCCGTCGCGGCCGCAAGCGCCGCTGCGTCCAGGTCTTTTTCCGCAGCGAGCGCGCGCAACGCCGCTCCGAAGGCCGCGCCACCCGCCGTTCCGCTTCTGCCGTCCCACGCCGGCCCGTCGCTCCCCGTCATTTCGCTCGCTTCGATAGGATTTGTGCGATACCGAAGCGGACCTCATTCTCCTAG
>PMHP01000209.1:0-250 GCA_003158195.1 Vulcanimicrobiota bacterium
GGCGCGGGGCTCGGCGGGCGCGCCGGGGCAGCCGGTTCGGCCACGACGGCGGCCGGCTCGATGGCCGGCGGCTCCTCGACCGGCGCTTGCGTCACGACCGGCTCCGCAACGATTGCGGCCGGTTCCTCGACCCGCACGGGCGCACTCTTGGGCGCGCGTTTTACCGTGCCGCTGACGGGCTTGAGCGTTACGACCGGCTCGGGAGGCGCTTCCGGAGCGGCCGGCCGCGGGGCGCGCGCTTTCCGCGGCG
>PMHP01000209.1:308-4629 GCA_003158195.1 Vulcanimicrobiota bacterium
TACCGGTTGCCATATCGTCCTTCTCAAAACCCGGTCGCCGCTCTTAACGCTGCGGCCGGGACGCCTCTTTATTTCATCTACATGTGCTCCAGGGGTGAACCGTACTATCATACACGGGGCGCCGTCGGCTCGCAAAGACTCTCCCAGGCCGCTTTCTGGGCCACCCCGGCGAGGCCGGCATAGCGCTTGTTCTTGACCACCCTGGCCGCGCACGCCGCCGAGCAAAGGTACGCCCCGCGCCCGGGCGAGCGCTCCCGGGCGACGTCGCGCTCCCACCCGTCGCCGCGGCGCACGAAGCGGACGAGCACCGCCTGGGCGGCGCGTTGACGGCAACCGACGCAGGTCCGGACCGGAACGTGCCGCGCTATTCGGGAGCTCCCTTATCGCCTTCGGGCTCGCGGTGCGACGGATCGAACATCTGCCGCTTGAACTCTTCGAGCTTGCGAATGAGCTCGGGGTCGATCGACGGCACGCCGTCTTCGGCGACTTCCTCGCGCTCCGCTTCGCCTTCGAGCGCAGCTTCTTTCCCCGGGCCGACGTGCCGGCGCTCCTCGCGTTCCACGAGATAGCGCGCGCGTGTCTCGTCGGCGTCCGCCTCGCTTGTGATGTCGAGCCGCCAGCCGGTCAAGCGCGCGGCGAGCCGCACGTTCTGTCCTTCGCGTCCAATCGCAAGCGAGAGCTGGTAGTCGGGGACGACGACGAGGCCGACGCCTTCATCCTCGAAGAGCTCGACCGAAAGGACCTTCGCGGGTGCGAGCGCGTTGTTGATGAAGCCGACCGGGTCGCTCGACCAGCGGATGATGTCGATCTTCTCGCCGCGCAGCTCGTCCGAAACGTTTGCGATTCGGCTCGACTTCGGACCCAGACACGCCCCGACCGCGTCGACTTCAGGGCGGTGAGAGTGGACGGCGACTTTCGAACGGCTGCCCGGTTCGCGTGCGATCGCCATGATCTCAACGATGTTGTCGAGGATCTCCGGCACTTCGCGCTCGAGCAGCCGCTGCACGAGCCCCTCGGCCGCGCGTGAGAGCACGATCTGGGGTCCCTTGTTGGTCTTGCGCACGTCGAGCACGAAGGCCAAAATGCGATCGTTGATCCGGAAATTCTCGCGCGGCACTTGTTCGGACAGCGGCAACAGCGCCTCGGTCTTGCCGAGATCGACGAACATGTTGCGCTGCTCGTAGCGTTGCACGGTGCCGTTGACGAGATCGTGCAGCTTCTGGCTGTACTCGTTGAAGATCGTGTCCCGTTCGGCCTCGCGGATGCGCTGTACGATCACTTGCTTGGCCGTCTGTGCGGCGATCCGCCCGAACTCTTTGGGCGTGACCTCCTGATCGAAGTAGTCGCCGGGCTCGTACTTCGGGCCGGCTTCCTTCGGCAAGATCTCGAGCTTCGGGTCGGTAACTTCGCTCACCACGGTGCGCCGATGATAAACCTTGTACTCGCCGGTGTCGCGATCGATCGAAACGATCGCATTCGCTTCACCACCGAAGTTTCGTTTGTAGGCCGAAATCAGCGCGGCTTCGAGCGCTTCGAGGAGCATCTCGAATGGGATCGCGCGTTCGCCTTGAAGCAGGCGCAGCGATTCGCGCAGGGTCGGTTCGTCGGGGGCAGCCTTCGCAGCTTTTGCGGCCATCAGCGTTTCTCTCGTCTCTCTTTTTTTGCACGCCGCAGATCGGCGCGGTAATCGTACTCGACGCAAGCGGATTTCACGAGGTCGAGCGGAATCGGCAGTTCGCCTGCGTTCGTCGCGAGGACCGCCGCGTTGCCGCGTAAGCCGAGCAGCTTTCCGCGGTGCGTGTACTCGTTTCGAATCGGCAGCGTGGTTTTCACGAGAACGTCCTTGTCGCGAAAACGGTCGTAATCGGCGGGAGCGAGCAGCGGCCGGTCGATTCCGGCCGACGCTACTTCGAGCGTGTAGGGCTCGGACTCTGCTTCGAGTGCTCGACCGAGCCGCGCGGCGATCCGCTCGCACAACGCGAGATCGACCCCGCCCGGGCGGTCAACGGTTAAGGAAAGCCCGGTGCTGCGCCCATTGCGCCGCGCGCGCTGCACGACGATTTCAACATCGTGGAATTCTTCCTCGAACGGCAGCATCCGCGCTGCGGTTTCGAACGTCTCGGCTAGACTCAGGCGACCCTCACAACATCGGGGCGGCGTGCCCCCGATTGCCCCTACACAACAACGAAGCGCGGGACGCAACCCACGCTTACACGACTACCGAACCAGATTCTAGCACGGATCCGCGCTCAATTGCAAACGGCCGGCGCGCCCGGCCAGACCCGATCCTATCGTAACGGGGACGACTTTGCCCGCGGCCTTTCGGGCCGCGGCGTAGCGGTGCCGCCGACGGTCACGACGAGCGTGATGGTAGCGGTCGCCGATTTGCCCTGACCGCCGGTAACGGTGACCGAGCAGTTCGCCGCGATCGCTACAAGCTGCGCCGCTAGCGACACCGTGATCACGTTGCCGGAGACCGCGCTCGTCGCGGTGCCTCCGATGCTCGGGGAACACACCGGCTGCGTGGCTGTGAACGGTCCGCTGTAGCCCGCTTGCGTCGCCGTAAACGTCGCACTTGCCGCGTTGCCGATGCCGGGCGCCAAGGTCGCTGACGGCGGGGTCAAAACGACCGGGCCATACGATGGCATAGCCGTCGCCGTCGGCGTCGTCGTCGGCCTCGGCGAAGCAGTCGGAATCGGCGTCGGACTGGGCGTGGGCGCCGCGGTGCGTACCGGGCTCGGCGTGGGGGCGGGCGTCCGTGTCGGGGTTGGCGTGGGCGCCGGCGTGCTTGTCGCAGCAGGCGCCGGCGTCGGCGTTGCCGTCGATCCGGGGACGGGGGTCGCCGTCGGAGCCTGCGTCGCTCCTTGCGGGCGGCTCGTTCCGCTCCGGTCGAGCGCAAGGAAACCGCCCAAAACGGCTGCGGCGGCGACCCCATAGGGGAGCGCGTTTGCGGAACGCGGCGCCGGCGCCGCGGCCGCAACCGGGCATTTATCGTCGTGTATGGCCTGAAGATTTGCCGCGGCGATGTCGATGAGCGTCTGATTTCCGCTTTGCACGGCGTTCTGATACTGCTGCTGGAAAAAGGCCTCGGCGCGCGCCTGATCCGGGAACGTTTTGACCTCCGGCACATTTGCATAGGCCCGTGATTGCCCCGCGGCTACGAGCTCGGCGATCCGGATGCAGTCGAGAGGAGCGCTTTTGGTACCGATCTCGACGGTGAGCTTGCGGCCGGTGGCAACGAGCCCGCGCTCGACGCTGACGATCGTCTGTGCGTCGCCGACAACGACGTCGAAATCGGTCCCTTTGACGATCGCGAGCAACGCCTTCGTGACGACGTTCATGAAGTCGAGGCGGTTCTCGGGCACGTCGTAGCTCGTGTGTCCGCCGTCGTCGGCATACGATTCCGAGCGGTCGCTCTGGGCGAGAATTTTCAGGCTCGCGCCGCCATAGACGCGCGCGACGACGCCTTCGGGAGATTCGATGTCGATGATCGTTGCGGCGGGCGCACCGATCGTCGTACCGACCGGCAAAACCCTGCCCGGCGCAAGGTGGGCGTTTGTGTTTGCGTTGCCCGAAGGATCCGTAACCTCGACGCCGCCGGTGTCGCTAACGCGTCGTCCGGCGGCGCATATCTGCACGACGACGGAGCCGCCCGCCGGGGCCGTCCTGCGAACGGCGGTTTTCTCGAGGCACGCCCCCGGAACGTCGCTCGAGCGCACGGGAACGGCACTCGTGACGATGAGCGTCGCAAGCACCGCAACTGACAGCGACGTTCGTAGAACGGGCAAGCCCCCGACGTACGCCGCTCAGGTCACTTCGGCCTTGGGGCAGCACTCGATTTCGGCGTCAAGGTGGGCAGGCCGGCAGGCGGCGTAAATTCTTCGCCGCCGCACGGGCCGAACGTGTAACCGCCCTGAGGTTCGCCCCCGCCTGCCGGCTGTTCGATCTTCCAGCCGGTGCAAATTTCGAACCCCAGGATGCGCTCGCGCTTAAGAATATAGACGATCGTCGGCGGGCCGAGCAGCGTGCCTTTTTGACGCACGATCTCGAGGGCCCGGGCGAGAACCCCCGGCGGCGGCGCGACCTTCTTGAAATACTCGGCTTCCGCTTCCGAGACCGCCTCGTCGATCGTGTTGCCATACTCGCGATGCGAGTAAGCGACGTCGCCGTTCGGCAGCATTGCGTTCATGCGCGCGTTGAGCTTGTCGAGTGAGCCCTCGCCGTTGTTGAGATTCGGCCGCGGGCTCGGCCCGGCTTGCGGCGCGAGAGCCACGGTCCCCGCTTTCGCCGGCGCTGCCGCGCGGCTCGGGAGCGCACCCGG
>PMHP01000144.1 GCA_003158195.1 Vulcanimicrobiota bacterium
GCCTGCGTCATCTTGCCGAACTTGGCCGGATCCTTCGTCTCGAAAACGATCCGCCAGCCGCTCCCCTGAGGCGCCGGCGCGGAGGCCGCGCTCTTGATGTCGGCGCCGGAGTAGACGATCGGACCGCTATCCTTGTACGCGCCGTTCGGATCGTCGGCGTACTTCTTGTCACTCTGGGCGCGCTCGTACACCGCCTCGGGCATGATCTTGTAGTCGAGCTTCGCGACGTCTTTGAGCGACCGCACCGCTTCGTCCGGATTCTTTACATTCGGGAGCTCGACCAGTATCCGGTCGTTTCCGACTGTGGATATCTGCGGCTCGGCGACACCCAGGCCGTTGATGCGGGCGTCGATGACCTGCATGACCTGGCCCTGGATCTGCCGGGTGATCGTCGGGACCTCGGGGCTTGGCTGCAGCTGTAAAAGGACGCGCACGCCGCCCTGGAGGTCCAACCCGAGCTTGATTTTCTGCTGGATCGGGAGGACGAGAAAGAGGCAATAGGCCGCGATCCCGGCTATGAAAACTCCCGTCACCCACGGTTTAAGGCGTAGCCACATAGATTAAACGAGGACCCCGAGCTGCCGTCCGGCGGCGAGTGCCGAACTCCCATCGGGTGTCCGGGCGACCATGGAAGGGGAGAACCACGGTATTGTAGCAGGGTCGCTAGACCCCGTCAAACCGTTTCCGTGCCTCTTCAAGCCAGGTGCGAAGGGGCGTCGTAGGGAGGCCAAGCCCTATGGAAGCCAAGACCGTCGATGCCGGGTTGTTACAGTCGCGATATCGCTTAACCAAGCAGCGTGCCGCCGTCCTCCGTGCGCTCGGCGACGGAAAGCATCTCTCGGCGGAGACGATCCTCGAGCGCGTCCGGGCCGAGATGCCGGCCGTCAGCCTCGGCACCATCTACCGAACGCTCGACATCCTGCGCGAAATCGGATTGGTTCAAATCTTTTCCTTTGCGGGCAGCGCCGCCCGGTACGAAGCGACGCTGGAGAAGCACCACCACCTGCTCTGCTCGAATTGCCGTTCGCTGACCAACGTCCGCGCCGACGGTCTCGCCGATCTCGCGCATGACATCGCTCGGCGCGAGCGCTTCAGCAACATCGATTTCGCGCTCACGATCGTCGGCCGCTGCCACGATTGCACGAACCGTAACGGCGCCTAATTCCGGCAGCCTGGGCTGCGGTTGGGACGATCCTGTGAGGGGCCTTGGAAGTCGACCAGCTTGGTCGCAACACTTCCTGGAGAACGCACTCGTTTCTGGGTTGCTATGCTCAAACAACTCCTCGCCGCAGCAGCGGCACTTACTCTCGCCGCTCCGATAGCGGCGCAGGCCCAAGAGGTTCCGTCGTACGCAGCGGTTCAAAGCGACCAGCAAGACCAGCAAATCCAAGGCCGCGTCACGGCCTTCGATGGTGCGTACAACCTCAGCGTGCTCGATAACAACGGATATTCCGACAATATCCAGTTGCACGACGGCACGATCATCAATCCGACGGGCCTGACGCTCGAACCCGGAATGATCGTGAACGTCCTCGGTTACAACGCGGGTCCGGCCTTCGACGCCAACGAGATCGACACGCCGTATGTGTTCGAGAACGCCGTCCCCTACTATCTCGGGCATCCGTGGGAGTACTACGGTCCGACGATCGGCCTCGGCTTCTTCTTCGGGAACACCGGTTGGTGGCACGGTCCGCACGGCGGCGGATGGAATCGCGGCGTCGCATACGGCTACGGCGGACGACCGAATAATGTGACGATCAACAACTTCTCCCCGCAGGCGCGCGTCGCTCCGCACGTCCCCGCCTATCGTGACAACGCAGCACCCGCGTATCGCGGCAACTCGGCGCCCGTCTACCATTCATCCGGAGGCAACGCCTTCGCGAACGCGCCGCACTTCGGCGGCACCGCACCTCGCACGGGCGGCGCAGCTCCGCGTTTCGGCGGCGCTCCAGCCGGCAGCGGATTCAGCAGGTCGCGCGGCGGCGGCGGATCGTCCCACGAACGACGTTAAGATCAGCTAAGAGACGAGCCGATTCCACCGGGATCGGCTCGTCTTTTCGTTATTTGGGTATACCTAGAGTCGAAAAAAGGGAGAACAGTACTTATGCAACGTCTTTATAAAATCGCCGGAGCGCTCACCCTCGCGATCGCGATGGTCGCCGCGATGCCGGCACCATCGTTCGCGGCATTCTTCGTTGGAATCTCGGTGAACTTCGGTCCGCCGGCACTACCCGTTTACGTTCAGCCTCCGTGTCCGGCACCAGATCTCGTTTGGACCCCGGGCTATTGGGGTTACGGTCCGTACGGCTATTACTGGGTTCCGGGAGCCTGGGTCCCCGCGCCGCAGGTCGGCGTTTACTGGACGCCCGGATACTGGGGCTATGTCAACGACGCGTACCTCTGGCACGGCGGCTATTGGGGCCCGCAAGTCGGGTTCTACGGCGGCATTAACTACGGCTACGGCTATTTCGGAAACGGCTACCAAGGCGGCGGCTGGTACGGCGGCCACTTCCGCTACAACACGTTCGTCACGAACGTCAACACGACGATCGTTCGCAATGTGTACGTGAACCGGTTCGCCGTGCAAAACAACTATGCGGCGGCCAATCGGGTTGCGTACAACGGCGGTCCCCACGGAATCTACGCACGACCGAGCGCGAGCCAAATCGCTTACGGGCAACAGCATCATTTCGCCGCAACGAGCGTGCAACTGCAAAACGAGCACGTCGCGGCGACGAATAGAAACTACCTCGCAAGCGTGAACCACGGCCGTCCGGCGAGCGTCGCGTTCAGCCGGCCGCTCAGCGCGCAAAATCGGCCACCGCACTTCGCGCCGATCTCGGGAGCCCGTGGTGCGACCGCGACCTATCGTAGACCGGCGACAACCACGTACCGCGCGCCCGCAACCACGTATCACCGGCCGGCGGCAACCACGTACCACGCGCCGTCTGCGGCCACGTATCACCGCCCGGCGGCCACCACGTACCACGCGCCGGCGGCGGCCACGTATCATCGGCCGGCGGCCACCACGTACCACGCGCCCGCGGCGGCCACGTATCGCCGGCCGGCGGCAACGGCGTACCACGCGCCGGCTGCGGCCACGTATCATCGGCCGGCGGCCACCACGTACCGCGCGGCGCCACACGGCGGGGCCCCGCACGCTGCATCCGCACCGCATGGTGGATCTGCACCGCACGGTTCGGGCGACGATAAGCACCCGCACTAGTACCTCCGGCAGCTCGGAACAGAAAGCCGCAGTCCGCAAGACTGCGGCTTTCTCAGCTTCGTCAAAACACTTCGCCGGGTGCGTTCTCGTTACGAGCCGAGTTCAACCGAACCGGCTCGTTTTTTTTGCAAATGGGCGCCTTAAAGCGCGTACTAGCTCGCAAGCGCTTTGGTGGATGGGCGTTCGAGGACGAGCGTGGGGCGGAGCTCGAGTTCGGGCGGAAGTTCGGCAAAGGCGTAGACGTCGATGCGAAGCGCGAAGCGGCGCAAGAAGTCGGCCAGCGCCGGGCGCAGCGATCCGGTGCACACGAGCGCGGCACGTTCGCGCGGGACGCGGGCGAGGTAGCCGGCGACGACTGCTCGGACGTGCAGAGCGGTTTCGGGGTGGGGCGCGAGCGCGCCCTCGACGAGCCACGCCTGGAGTTCGGTCTCGAACTCGGGTTCGACGATCAGCGGTTCCAAGATCGGCGACGGCCGGCGCCGCACGTGCGCGGGAACGAGACGGCGCCGTACCGCTTCGATCAGATCGCGCGGGTCGCGCGTCGTTTGGGCGGCGTCGATCAGCGCTTCGAGGGTTGCGACGGCGTCGCGGGGCCAGACGCGGTCGCGCAGCAATGCTTCGAAGACGCGGTGCACCGTCGCGAGCGGCAAGGCGTCGTTGCCGAGTTCCTTAACGAGCGACGGCACCAAGGCGCGCAGGTGCTCGAGTAACGTGTGAAGCTCTTGGCGGCCGAGCAGCTCGGCCGCATGCGAGCGCGCGATCTCCGACAAGTGCGAGCCGAGGATCGAAATCGGATCGAAGACGAGCGCGCCGTTGGCCGCGGCGAAGTCGCGCTGATCGGCCGAAATCCAGGTCGCGGCCATGCCGTAGACAGGCTCGCGCACGCGCTCGCCGGCAAAGCGCTCGAGAATCTCCTCGCCGGCCACGGCCAGCAGCTTGTCGAGCCGCAGGCGTCCTTCCCCCGCGAGCGTATCGCGAACGCGGATGGCATAGGTCGCGGGATCGCGCGACAGATCGTCGCGCAAGCGCACGCCCGGCATCACGAGCCCGATGTCGCTCGCTACCGCACGGCGCACTTCACCGATCCGGTCGAGCAGCGCGTCGGCAAGCGGGGGCAGCAGAAGTGCCCCGAGATCGAGCCCGACGTCGATCGAGAGCGCATCGACCCCAACCAAACCGAGCGCCATCTCCGGACGCCGGATGGCTGCGCGGCGCGCCGCATCCTGCGCGGACTGGTGCGCTTCGCGACGCGCGCGTTGCTGTTTGCGTCCGAGCTGCGCGCAGCAGAACAGCAGCGCCCCGATCGCCGCGAACGGCGCGTGCGGCAACGCTGGAACGAGCGCGAGCACGAGCGCGAACGCGCCGGCAGCGCGGAGCACGTCCGGGCGTTCGAAAATCTGCGAGGCAATGTCGACCCCGAGCGAACCGTTGCCGGCTACCCGGGTTACCATCAAGCCCATCGAGATCGAGAGCAAGAATGCGGGCAGCGTCGTCACGAGCGCGTTGCCGATCGAGAGGATCGCGAACGTATTGAGGGCGTCGAGCGGGTTCATCTCGTGATAGGCGACCCCGACCACGACGCCGCCGATCAGGTTGAGTACGACGATCACGAGCGCCGCGATCGCGTCGCCCTTGACGAATTTTCCGGCACCGTCCATCGCGCCGTAGAAGTCCGCTTCCTTTTGCACGTAGGCGCGTTTGCGCCGTGCGCCTTCGGCGTCGAGTACGCCGGCGTGCACCTCGGCATCGATCGCCATTTGCTTTCCCGGCATCGCGTCGAGCGTGAACCGGGCCGCGACTTCGGCGACGCGTTGCGAACCCGACGCGATGACGATGAACTGGATCGTGACGAGGATCGCGAAGACGATCAAGCCGACGACGAGGCTGCCGTGCACGACGAGCGTGCCGAAAGCCGGGATGATCTCGCCGACGCCGCCCTCGACGTGGCCTTGGGTCAGGATCAAGCGCGTCGCCGAGACGTCGAGCGAGAGGCGGAAGAGCGTCGCAATCAAGAGCGCGGGCGCGAACGCGGCGAACTCCAGCGGCTCGCCGACCGTGATTGCGAGCAGCAGCACGATCCCCGACCCGATGATGTTACACGCGAGCAGCGCGTCGAGCACGAACGGCGGCAGCGGCACGACCAGGATGCCGACGATCGAGAGAACGATGCCGGCGAACGCGTAGGTGATCGTTTTGTGCGTCACGCGATCGCCTTGGATTTCGCGAGGCCGGCGACGATCGCGGCGACCGCGCCGTACGTGTCGGCGGGGATGTAATCGCCGGCATCGGTCGCGGCCAGCAGCGCGCGCGCGAGGACCGCGTTTTCGACGATCGGAACGCCGAGCGCGGTCGCCCGCCGCTTGACTTCGCGGGCGCCCTCGTCGATTGCGCGCACGAGAACCTGCGGCACGGGGATCGCGGGCGGTTCGTACGCGAGTGCGATCGCGACGTGGGTCGGATTACAGACGACGAAGGCAGCCTCTTTGAGCCGTTCGATCGATCCGCGCACGAGTGCGCGATGAGCCCGGCGGCGGCGCCCGCGCATGACCGGATCTCCCTCGCTCTGCTTGTGTTCGCGGCGTAATTCGTCGAAGGTCATGCGCAGGCGGCGCCTCCACTTGACGCGCTCCAACACGAGGTCGATGCAACCGAAAGCGGCTGCGACCCCGAGCGCCGCCCAGAGGATCTCGCCGAACGCGCGGACCACAAGCGCTCCAAGTTGCACCGGAATCCCGACCCCGCCGGCTGCCGCGAATGCGCCATACAGCGCCGGAAGCATCACGCCCGCGACGGCCGCGGAGACGAGAAGCGCCTTTGCGCCGCCAATCGCCGCGTCGCGCGAGACCATCCGGCGCAAACCCGCGCCGGGATCGAGCCGGCTAAATTTCGGCGCGGGGAAGCGGAATGCAAAGCGCCCGTTTTGGAGATACGTACAGAGCAGGGCGGCGACGAGCGCACCACACGAGACGGCCAGCGCCCCCGCGGCAAGCGCGACGAACGGCCACGGCGATGCGCTTCGCTCGGCAACGGCACCGCTGAACGCAAGACGCGCCGCACCCGCGAGCGGACCCAAAACGGCAAAGAGCGCAAGCGCTCCGCCGGCGAGCGACGCGGCGACGCAAAACGAGGCAGACGTCGCTACGTCCCCTTCACGTTTCGCGCGCGCGAGCCGCGTTGCGGTCGGTTCGAACGGCTTCTCTTCCGCCACCGCTAGCGGGCTCGCACGGGCGCGAGGTCCCACCACGGCGCCGCTGCGGCTTGCAGGACGATCGCAAGCGCCGCCATCGTCGCAAGCATCACGCACCCGAACGCGATCGGAAACGCCAACGTGAAGGTCGAAAAGCGCGGAACGACGCGAGCCACGACGGCGAGCCCGAACTGCGCCGTCAGCGCGATCGCGATCGCGGGGCCGGCAACGAACAATGCCGCGCGCAACAGCGTCTGCGGCAGCGCGAGCGCGAATGTCTGGATGTTTGCGGACGCGACCAGCGCTCCCGGCGGAAGCGTCTCAAACGTGCCGGCGAAGCCGCCGAGGGCGACCCGGTAGCCGCCCAGCACGAAAAATCCCGCCGCAAACGCGAGCGACCACAGCCGTCCGAAGCCCGCGCCGGCCGCAACGTTCGCGCTCGGGACGCTCGCGCGGATGCCGACGTAGTCGTCGAGCGCGCGGCCGCCGGCGTAGGCGCCGTCGTAGAGCATCGAGGCCGCGATGCCGATCGCCGCGCCGACGAGCGTCTCGCTCGCGAGCGCGAACAAAAATCCATCGGCCGGGCGCGCGGTACGTGCGTACGCCTGGGAAAGTCCGAGCGAAAGCACGTAGGCGAAACCCGCCCGGACCGGCGGCGGCACGTCGGGATGCGAGAAGCCGGGCGCGCGAAACACGAAGCCGGCGCAGCGCGCGAACACGAGCAACTGCGCGTCGTCCATCCGCCTAGACGCCGCGCACGATGCGCGGCAGGTTCGCGACGGCGCCGGTAAAGAGCGAACCGCACAGCCCGAGCGCGAACCCGCCGAACAATGCGACCATCGCGCCGACGGCGAGCATCTTCGGAAGCAAGGTCAGCGTTTGTTCCTGCACTTGCGTTGCGGCTTGAAGGACCGCAACCGCCGTCCCGACTGCGGTCGCGACGAGCAGCACGGGAAAACACAAAACCGCTGCGACGATCAGCGCTTCACGAATCGTTCCGGCGAGGGCCTCCATGGCCCGAGCCTAGCGCCGCGACGTTACGGGGTTGCTGCGGCCAGGTTACGGACGGCTTGCGTTGCGATCAGGGCCGAGACGACGGCGCGCGTCGCGGGCGAGCGGTTCAGCGTATAGAAGTGCAGCCCCGGCGCGCCGCGCGCGAGCAAGTCGTTGCACTGCAGCGCCGTAAACGCGACGCCGAGTTCGGCGACGGCTTCGGGCTGGTCCGAGCGGGCCTCGAGTTCGGCGAGCAGGCGCTGCGGAATGCGCGCTCCGCTCATCGCGGTCATCCGCGCGATCGACTCGTAGTTCGTGATCGGCATGATGCCCGGAACGATCGGAACACTTACGCCGGCCGCGCGCATCCGCTCGACGTACGCGAAATATGCGTCGTTGTCGAAAAACAGCTGCGTGACGAGGAACTCGGCACCGGCCCGCACTTTGCGCACGGCGTTCTCGACGTCGGCTTCGAAACTCGCAGCTTCGAGGTGTTTCTCCGGATAGCCGGCCGCACCGATCGAAAACGAGAACTCGCGCGCGAGCATTGCGATGAGATCGCTCGCATAGCGGAAGCCGCCCTCGGCGGCGACGAAGCGTGTTTCGCCCTTCGGCGGATCGCCGCGCAGGGCCATGACGTTCTCGATGCCGGCGCGTTCGAGTTCCTCGAACAGGCCCCGCAGTTCGCCCTGCCCGTGGCCGACGCAGGTGACGTGCGCCATCGATTCGATCTCGAGCTCGGTCTTGATCCGCTTGGTGACTTCGACGGTCCGGGCGCGGCTCGAGCCGCCCGCGCCGTAGGTCACCGAGACGAACCCCGGGTTGAGAATCCGCAGCGCCTTCACGGTCGCCATCAGCTTCGCGACGCCCTCGTCCGTTTGCGGAGGAAAGAACTCGAACGAGATGCACGGCCGCTTGTGCCGCAAGAGGTCACCGATGCGCATTGTTGCAGGTTCGCCGCAGGCGGGTCTTTTTGCTTCCTGCAACGCCTTGTCACGTTGACAATGCCATTGCCTAGCGGAACGTCGACATTATTCCGCCGCAGACGAGCGCCCAACCGTCGACCATCACGAACAGCAGGAGCTTGCACGGCAGCGAGACGATCGGCGGGCTGAGCATGAACATCCCCAGACCCATCAAGATCGATGCGACGGCGAGATCGATCGCGACGAAGGGCAGATAGAGCGCGAACCCGATCGCAAAGGCGCTGCGCAGTTCGCCGACGACGAACGCGGGCAACAGGACGGCCGGCGCGGCCTTCTCGGAGCGCGCCTGTGGTTCGTGGGCGAGTCGCGCGAACAACTCGAGATCTTTGCCGTGGGCCTGGCGCAGCATGAAGGCGCGCAACGGGTCGTACGCGCGGGCAAGCATTTGGGGTTGCGTAATCTTCCCACGGGAGTACGGCTCGAGCGCGTCGTGCGAGATGCGCTCGATCGTCGGCGTCATGACGACGAACGAAAGCACGAGCGCAAGGCCGGTGAGCACCGCGTTCGGCGGCAGCGCCGATGCGCCGATCGCCGAGCGCACGAGGGAGAGGACGACGACGATTCGCACGAACGAGGTCGTCATCACGAGCACGAACGGGGCGACGGCAAGCAGCGTGAGGGTGACGAGCACGTCGAGCGGGAGTGCCGGGCGTGCGCCGTGCGCGAACACCTGATCCACCTTATCCTCGGACGTTCTTGCGCGCGACGACCTCGGTGATCCGAACGCCGAAACGATCGTCGACCGCAACGATTTCGCCGCGCGCGACCAAGCGGTTGTTGACGAGCACGTCGATCGGTCCGCCGGCGAGCCGGTCGAGTTCGACGACCGAGCCTTTCCCGAGCTTGAGGACGTCGCTGACGCGCATCGTGCAGCGCCCCAGTTCTGCGCTGACGCCGAGCGCGACGTTCATCAAGAGGTCGATGTTCCGTCCGTCGTCGATCACGCGGCGCCCCGTTCGAGATCGCTTTCGCACACGAACGCGTTGCGGCCGGTGTGTACGCCGCAGTTCCCGCGCGTGAAGCGAACGTCGCCGAAGCGCAGGACCCCGTCTCCTCCGAGCGGTGTGTCGAGCGCGAGCGTCACCCCGCATGCAAGGCGCGAGAACGCCGGAACGCCGAGCGTGCCGCGGCCGAATTCAACCGTCCCCTCGAGTTCGACGTCGGCCAAATCTTCGAGGGTAATCCGTTCCCCGATCTCTTCGCCGGGATCGCGGCTCAGTCCGAAACCGAGCGTCACGCGCACGCTGCCCGTGGTCCGGACCTCGAAATACGTCGAAAGATCGCACGCGGCGCGCTCGGCGAGTTCGCGGGTGACGGGTCCCAGGGTTCCGCACAGCGTGTTGCAGAGCGGGACGAGAGCGCTTGCGATCCGATCTAAGGTCGCGCTTTCGATCCCGGAGAGCGGCGCGCGCTCGCTGCGCTCCTCCTCTGCGAACGCGAGGGCGACCAGCCGCTGCGCGTCGGCCGGCCGTAGGATGACGAACCCGTCGCACAGCCGCCCGCGGACGCGCAGGATCGTCGCGCCGTCGAGCAGGATGCGCCGTTCGCCGGCGTCCGGAATTGCCGGCTCGATGAGATCGACCTCAAACTCGGCGGCGAGCAGCCGCGAGAGCGTTTCGCGGACACCGTTGGCAACGAGGCACGCCGCCGAGAGCGGCAGCGTCGAACGCGACGCGAAGGCAATGCGCCGCAGCACTCGGGCGCCGGCACCTTGGGGCGCCCCGAACGTGAGTGACGCGATCACTTGACAAGATCCAAAGCGGTTTTTTCGGTCGCGCCGCGTGCGCGATGGGCCGCGCGCAGCACGTCGAACGAGTCGTAGGCTTCTTTCATCTTCTCGAGACCGGCGATGATGTCGACGCCGCCGAGATCGCGCGCGTGCGGAACGAGCGCCGAAAAGTTTCCGTCGGCGGGTACGCCGATCTGCGCTTTCACGCCGGGCGGCGGCGCGACGTGCACGGCGTCGATGCGAACCGGCTGCGTCCCGGCCGGAAAGCGCGCGACCGCGAGCTTGCCGACCGTCACCCGCTCGACGCGGCGCTCGCCGCTGCGCGGATCGACCGACGTGCGGACGTACCCCAACGTCCCGCCCGCATCGATGCTCGCATTGTGAGCGCCCCCGAGCGCGCGATCGTAGGGGTCGATACGCAGCGGTGTGAGCGCGTTGCGGTTCCCCGGCGCGAACCCGAGCACGGCACGGCCGTCGGGACCGCGCAGTTCGCCATCGACGATGTGGAAGGCGCCGTCGCGCGAAAACGCGATCTTGCCGTTTTGATCCGCGTTGAGGAAATATGCCCCCGGCGGGGCCGCGACGCTTAGCGGATCGGGCGTTGCAATCGCGCGCGGCGCGTGCGCCACGTCGTTCGATTCGGGCACGAACCCAGGGCGGTAGGCGTTGGCGACGTCGCGTTCGCGCGCTGCGATCCGCGCGAGCGCGGCCGAGGTTCCTGCGTCGATCATGCAACTACCCCTCGCTCGACCGTCTCGACGCTCGCACAAATCGCCTCGCCGCGCGCCCGTAGGTGCAGGTCCGCGCTCGCCAGGGCGCGGCGCACGATCTCCGCGACTTCGGGACGGCAGAGCGCAACGACGTGCAACGTCCCGCCTTGCCGCCGCAACAACAGCGCGACGCGCTCGCCGTCCACCCCAAAGGTCAGCGACGTGCGGAACGGCGCGTAGCTGCGCGCCCGCGCGAACGTCTCGCGCGCGACGGCGGTTCGCCTCGAGCTCGCATGCGGCGCGTCGAGTCCCGTCGACGGGCGCCCCGCGCGTTCGGGCGCGAGCATTTTGACGCGTGCGTCCCCGAGCGCCGTGTCGCGCCCCGCGGCGCTCGCCCCAGGCTGTGGCCGCCCGCGCGCAGGCAGCGTGGCGGCGGCGCGGCGCTCGGGAGGTTTGGGTGCGAGTGGACCGTCCGAAGCGAGATGCAGCGCCGAGAACCACGCTTCGGAAAGCGCTCGGCGGTCGACATACGGCAGGCGCGTCGCAATGACGGCGATCTTTTCGTTATTTGCGGTCATGGCGCCAACGATAACCGCAAAACGCGAACGTCACGTTAGCGTGGTGTTGCGCCTTCGTTGCTGGGTGACGGTGACCGTCGACGCCGACAGGGCGGGTGCGCGCCAAGTCGAACGACGATGGCCTTCGGGGCTTAAGAAAAGAGCGCAGACGATGCACTGGCCTCTTGAACGACAGGGCTCTACCGGCGAGAACGTTCGCAGCGTGCAGTACCTGCTCGACGCGCACGGCGCAAGCCTAGCCGTCGATGGTATCTTCGGCCCGCTGACCGCCGCCGCCGTCAGCGCCTTCCAGAACGCGAACGGCTTGTTAGCCGACGGGATCGTCGGAGGCCAAACCTGGCCCGCGCTCGTTGTTGATGTCGCAGCGCCGAGCTCGGGCGATGCCGTTCGGGCGGTGCAGAGTCAGATCGAAGCCCGAAGCGGCTGGCTGACCGTCAGCGGCGCGTACGACGCCGCGACCGAGAGCGCGGTGAAGTTCTTTCAAGGTGACATCGGGCTCACCGTCGACGGCATCGTGGGCCTTCACACGTGGCACGCGCTCGTCTCCGGATACCTGACGAGTCAGGGCGATCGAGCCGGCCAAGACTTTTACGACGCCTGGACGCACGACGACCGCCATGCTGCCGCTAAGAACGGGACGCCGCAAGCGGTCGCCGCGCTCTTCGCGCGGCAGTGGCATTCGAGCGACGGTTGGACGTTCACGGGGTCCGGCGTCGCCGCCGGCTCGTTCTACTGCGCCTGGACGCGGCCCGGTGAAACGCTCACACTGCACGGAAACGACGACACCGGCGAGCCGTTCTATTTTATTTTGGGCGTCGCGTTTGGGGCTTGACTTCTACGGTGTTTCCTCGTCCACGCCCCGCTCGGCGTCGCGGTGATCGTCCGCGTTTGGTTCGTAGGAATTGTCGCCGTACACGGCTTGGCCGGGGAGCATGCCCGCCACGGCGGCCTCCTCTCGCGAGAGGGGCGGCTCGTCGTCAGCGACGGTGTGAAGTTCGTCCGGTTCGTCATCGCGGGACATAGCAAATACCCTCCGGCCAGTTGTTTCCCCGGAGACTGAAAAAGCAAACGCCACGGCGCGAGTTCATCATACCGGCTTTCCGGGATGAAGCCATTCATCGATGTTGTCCGCGTAGGTGCGGCTGGACCGGTGCTCCGACCCGTCGGAGAGTTTTACGATGAACTCGCGGTTTTCGATGCTACGNNTTCGCGGGATCCAGTTTGCGTTCGAGAGAGTTCAATGTCTCGCGCAATAAATGCGAACGGCCGCCCGCGTGAATCTCCGCGTAGTCCCCGGCCGCGGCGATCCACTCCGTATCCTCGACCAGCACCACCTGGACGCGCGATCCGGTCCGCAGCACGAATCGCGAAAGATACGGGTGGGAGTTCGATCCCAGCATTTCGAGGACGCGCTCCGCCGTTCGTATTTTTGACGTCGATTCCAGACGTTTCTTCGCGCGATGAACGGCAGCTGCAAACCGCTCGTCGTCCACGGGCTTCAGCAAGTAGTCCAGGGCATGAACTTCGAATGCGCGCAGCGCGTGCTCCTCGTGTGCGGTGAGAAAGATCACGTCGGGCAGATCGGCGCCCGACAGCGAACGAAGTACCTCGAAACCGTCCATGCCGGGCATCTGTACGTCGAGGAAAACGACGTCGGGCGAAAGCTCGCGAATTTTACGTACGGCCGTCGTTCCATCGGCACACTCGCCGACGATCTCGATGTCCGCAAATTCGCGAAGTCGCAGGGCGACGCCGCGCCTCGAAAGCGGTTCGTCGTCGACGATCAGGACGCGCACTCAAACCCGCTCGGGTTCGGCGGAGACGGAGCGAAAAGGAATCTCGACGCTTGTTTGACAGCCGGCCGCCCCATCGCGCTCGAGCGTGAGCGCGCAATCGTCGCCGTACAGCGTCTTTAAACGGGCTGCGGTGTTGCTGATTCCGATGCCGCCGTTCGTTCCGCTCGATGGCGCCCGGGCTTGCTCGCCGAACGTGTTCCAGATGCAGATCCTTAGCCTCGAGTTGCGGATCTCACTCGAGATGCGGATCGTTCCTCCTTCGACGAGCGGCGCGATGCCGTGCCGCACGGCATTTTCAACGAGCGGTTGCAAGAGCATCGTCGGGACGAACGCTCCGAGGGTGCCCGGAGCAAACGACGTTTCGACCCGTAACCGGTTCCCCAGCCGAGTTTGCTCGATGGCAAGGTACTTCTCGGTCCATGCGATCTCTCGAGCCAGCGGAGTCTCGGGCAGCGCTTCGTCGTCGAGGATCGTTCGCAGAAAGTCGGCGATCTGAGATAACATTCGCGTCGCTGCGAGCGAATCTCCGTCGAGCACCAGCGTTGAGGCCGCATTGAGGGAATTGAAAAGAAAATGTGGATTGAGTTGAAACCGCAGCGCGCTTAGTCGCGCCTCGCGCACTTCGGATTCCGCCCGCAGGAGGCGCGCTTGCTCTCGTATCGATTGTTGCCAGAGCTTGATGCTGTAGTACAGACTACACCACACGAAGAGCGTGAAGGATGCTTGGACGGAATAGCCGATCCAGTCGCCCCAGTTGAACGGATGCGGATCGATTGCGAGCTCGCTCGCGAAGCCGACAGGTATTCCGGCCGGCACGCACCAGGCAAACGCTCTGAACTCGAGTGCGACCCAAGACAACGACCGGCGCATGAGCGACCGGCACACGAAACGCAGCAAACAGCTCATGACAAACAACGCGACCGTGAAGACGCTGGTCTGCCACAGGGCCAGCGCCTTCAGATCGGGCAGGTTGACGACGATCCCAGAGAGATACATGCCGGTCCACGCGACGAGCTGAACTTGCCAAAACGTTGGGAAGGCGTCGTTTTCGTGACCCGGTCTGGCGTCCAGAAGCTTCGGTTCACCGCGAAATGCGCTCTGGTTATTGAAAAGCTGCAACGCCTTCCACCTCCACTTGCTATCATATCGGTACAGTCAACCCATGAAGCGGAGGTTCACGATTCGCTTGCGATCGCATTCGGTTGCCATGATGGCCCGGCTCGAAGATGAATCTAGCGGATGTGCGTGCGAGCGGCATACGAGTGACGGCCGCGGCTGGTCGGGCGTCTCTGCGCGCATTGCGGACGTTTCGAGCGGCCGCTCGCAGACGCCGCCACGCGAACGCCATTGCGTCACGACGCTCGTCGGCCGCCCGCAGGTCGACATCGCTCGCTGCGACGGCATCGTTTCGCGCCGCTTCCACCGGCCCGGCGAGTTCGACGTCATACCGGCCGGTTTCGCCGTTACCTACGAAAGCAGCGGCTCCTCGACGTATCTCGACGTGTTCCTCGAGGGGACGCTCGTTCGCGATGCGGCGTGCGCGATGGGCCTCGATCCCGATCTGCGAACGATCCGGCCGCGACTCGGCGTGCGCGATCTGCGTGCCGAACATATTCTGT
The DNA here is from genome assembly GCA_003158195.1 of Vulcanimicrobiota bacterium. Classification (GTDB taxonomy): domain Bacteria; phylum Vulcanimicrobiota; class Vulcanimicrobiia; order Vulcanimicrobiales; family Vulcanimicrobiaceae; genus Palsibacter; species Palsibacter borealis. Next base: position 14,825 of record PMHP01000144.1, read on the forward strand.
GGGCGATCAAAGCCGAACTCGAGAGCGACGAGCACGGCGGACGCGCGTATGCTGATGGCCTGGGACTGGCGCTTGCCGCATACCTCCTACGTGACGGCCGGCCGCGGGCCTCACTGCCGATAGGCGTTGGACTTCCGCAGCGGCGCTTGCGACGGGTTACCGACTACATCCAGGACAACCTCACATCCGATCTTTCGCTCGCCGAACTCGCGGCCGTCGCCGGCGTCAGCCCCTCGCACTTCCAGCTGCTCTTCAAGCAGTCAGTCGGCCTCCCCGTCCACCGGTATATCATCCATCGACGCGTCGATCGTGCGATCGCGCTGCTCCGAATCGGAGCGCTTCCGATGAGCGTACTCGCTCTCGAGGCGGGATTCGCGAACCAGAGTCATCTTGCGCGCTGCATGCGGCGCGTGGCCGGCCTTAAGCCGAGCGACGTCCGCCGCGCCGGCCGATAGACGGTCAGTCGAAGAGCGGCAGAACCTGCTCGCGATCGTAAGATCGTGGGCGACTCGTGCGCGCAAGCGAGGTAGCATAGCCCGTAAGCCGGCTGAATACCATTCGGGCTCGAGACTGCTATTACAGAATAGGTTTCGGATCCCGCGCGGAGGTTCTCCCGGCGACGTTCACTCTCGCTAAGGAGAATCACGATGTTAACGCTTATCGCAAGGCTGATAGGCCCGCTTAAAGGCGTGCGAACGCTGGTCGCCGTTTTCGTCACGCTGTCGATCGTCTGCCAGGGAACGTTGGTTTTGGCGGGCACGACCGGCGGGCTGTCGATTTCGGTGGTCGATCCGACGACGAACCAACCCATAAGCGGCGCCAAAGTCGGCGCAGCCAGTCCGTCTCAGATCGCCTCCGGCGTGACGGACGCTTCGGGACACGTCAACTTTCTCGACCTCGCGCCGGATACGTATACGGTATCGGTCGAGGTCAAGGGCTACGAACCGTCCTCGCTCTCGGGCGTGACCGTCGTGGCCGACAACACGCGCGTCGTTCCTTTCAGCCCCAACAAGGAAAAGTTCCGCGAGATCGGGCGCGTCTCGGCCCGTGCGGCGAGCAGCCTCGTCAAGCCGGGAACGACCGCGGACGTCTACTCGATCAATCCGGTCGTGCAGGCGAAGGTCGCCGCGGCGGGCGGCGGCGGCAACCTCGACTCCGCGTGGTCCGCGCTTGCAACGGTTCCGGGCGTCGCGGTCGCTCCGGGCCAGCAGGGCTATATCGGGGCGGGCGCCACCGGTTTGGGCACGACGTCGCTCTCGATTCGCGGCGGCGATTACGACCAGATCGGCTACGAAATCGACGGCGTTCCGGTCAACCGCGCGTTCGACAACTACCCCTCGGGGCCGGTGTCGTCGCTCGGGCAACAGGAGCTTCAGGTCTACACCGGAACTCCGCCGGCGAATTCGACCTCCGAAGGAATCTCCGGCTACATCAACCAGGTCATGCGCACGGGCACCCAGACGCCGTTCGAAAGCGTCACGATCGGGCAAGGCGGGCCGGCGTACTATCACAAGGTTGCCGTCGAACTCGGCGGCGAGACGGCCAACGGCCGGCTTTCGTACTACGTCGGCATCGGCGGCTACAATCAGGACTACCGCTTCGTCGACCAGTTCAACGGCGCCGGCGTCACCAACTTGGACGGCATCACGTACGCCGTACCGTGTGCGGCGGGCGGCACCGCCATCCGCGCTTCGGGATGCACCGGACCCTACACCAATAGCCTGGTCCTCGGCGGCCCACAGCTCTTCTTGCCGTCGTCGATCGCCGATCGCGACAACGACGTCAACCTCCACTACTATTTCCCGCACAAAGACGGCTCTCGCGACGATATCCAAGCGCTGTTTATGAACAATTATTTGGATACGTCGCTGTACAGCTCGACGAACGATCAGGGCGGAGCGGCCTATTTGGCCGCGGTCGGCGTCGGCGTCCCGGCGTACTCGGACGGCTACCAGTTGAACTTGCCGACGGGCGGGTTCTTGCCGTCGTCGGGCCTCGCGTCGCTCGTGACGCCGTACTACTTTCCGAACACGCCGACGCACCAGTTCGACGGACCCATCGCCGCCAACGAGGAGGACGGGGAGCTCAACAACCAGGCGATCGAGAAGCTCCAGTTCACGAAGTCGCTCGGCTCGAACGCTTATGCTCGCATCTATGGCTACAGCTACTTCTCGGACTGGCTCAACACCGGCCCGAACAGCAACTACGTCCCGGCGAACGTCGGCATTCCGGGAGACTACGAGTTGACGGCTCACACACGCGGCCTGAGCCTCCAACTTGCCGACCAGATCAACGCGCAAAACCTCGTGCAACTCGGCGCCGACTATACGACCTCCAGCGTTCTGCGCACCAACAACACCGAGTATCTCGACGGCGGCTCGGGCGTAAGTGCGCGCACCGCAATCGGCGTGCTGGTCGATTCGAGCCACCCGACGAACGGAATCTGCTACGCTGCCGGGGGCACGCCGACGCCTTGCTTCTCGAGCAACACCGACTTGAACGGTAGCGGCGTCGGGGCGTTTCCCGCGGCCCAGTATGCGACCTTCGGCCAGATCGAGGGCCTTGCGGGGGCAGGCACGTTCACGCCTGCTTCCGGGACTTGCGGGGGCGGCGCATGCCAGTACCTGGTCATCGGCAACGGCCAGTACGCGACCTACAACCAAGTCAAGCCAACCTTTACCGGGGCGTCCCTAACCGACGAATTCCGCCCAACCTCGAGGTTGACGATCAACGGCGGCATTCGGTTTGACGACTATTCGTATCAGGGTGCCGACACGAGCGGCGGGAATGCCCGGGCCTTCTTCTACAACGCGTACAACCAAGAAGAATGCGTTAGCCGCACGACCCATCTGGTCGTCGACAAGGTCAGCGACCTTGGCCTCGCCGGCCCGTCGGCCGCGTGCCCTTCAGGCTACAGCGCGGCGAACTTCACGAACCCCTCCGGCGTCATGACGCAAGGGTACTCGGTGTTCCAGCCGCGACTGGGCTTCACGTATTCGGTCGATCCGCAGACGGTCATCCGGGCCGCCTACGGCCGCTACGCGGAACCGCCCAACAGCGCGTTCGAACAGTACAACTTTGCGCAGTCGGAGGCTCCCGCAACGCTGTACGGTACGTACGGCTTCCAGCAGTACGGCTTCACCACGCCGGACCACCCGATTCCGCCGGCGACCTCGAACAATTACGACTTCTCGATCGAGCACCAGTTCCCGCAGCAGATCGCGGTGAAGCTCACGCCGTTCATCCGCAAGACGCAAAATCAGGTCGAGAACTTCTACCTCAACCGCGCGACCAACTTCGTCTCCGGCCTCAACGTCGGCAGCCAAACCTCGCGCGGGTTCGAGTTCGAACTCGACAAGGGCAACTTCGCGCAGCCCGGCCTCTCGGCGAAGCTGTCGTTTGCCTACACCAACAGCTACATCACCTACAACACCCTCTCGAACGGAAGCACCGTTTTGACGCCGGTCGTCAATGCGATCAACGCCTACAACGCCTTCACGAAGGCCGGCGGCGGCTCTCCGTGTTACACCGTGACGGTGACGGGCCCTGCGGGGAACGTCATCACCCCAGGCGGCGCACCGTCCGCGAGCTGCGGCGCCGGGACCCAAGTGAACCCGTACTACAACCAGCCCGAGCAAAGCACGAGCGGATACACGTCGGGTAGTTCGTACGTTCCGTACACGACCGTTCCGGCGGGTATTGGGCTCGACGCAGCGCAGATCGGGTTTCCCTACGTCGCGTCGCTCGTCCTCAACGAGAAAGTGAACAAGTTCTCGATCACGCCCGTGATTCAGATGTTCGCCGGGCAACGCTACGGCGATCCGCTGGCCACGAACGGGTTCGATCCAACGGCTTGCACGATCGTGCAAGGCGCGACATCCGTGAGCTGCGGCACCGATCTCGCGGGTGGTATTCCGAACACGGCAACCGGCAAATTCGACTCAATCGGCGAGTTCGTCAACCCGACGCAGCTCCTGCTGCACCTGCAGCTGAGCTATGACGTATCCAAGAACTTCTCGATTACGGCGAACCTTGCGAACGTCCTCAACGAGTGCTTCGGCGGTTCGAACGAGCCTTGGAACGTAAAGGGATCCTGTGGCTACATCTACCCGAACGGCGGTCTTACCGGCGCCGTCGGAAACACGAACTTCGGTCAATCTGCCCAGCCGATCGGCGCGAGTGCCTACACACCGACCTATACGCAACAACCGTTCGGGATCTTCGTTACCGGGAATTTCAAACTGTAGTTTCGTAGAACCAACACTACGAGCAGCCATGAGGTGAGTCCGCCGCGGCGGACTCACCTCGCGTGCGAAGTCGCCGCGTCGCCTCCGAAATGGCAGAGTTGCATCCGGACACGATCGGTAAAAGTATTGGATTACATCGTAAATGTATTGGATCACATCTTCGTGGAGGTTCTAGAGATGACCCTGGTTCGCGTTTGCGTCCTCTTGACCGGTGTTTTCGCGCTTGGGGCGGCCGCCCGAAGCGATGCGATGGCCCCGCTTTCCCAGTACCTGATGAACCCTCAGGCCGAGATCGCGTTCGCGCGCAGTGCAGCGCCGGCGGCGATTTCGCAGCGTGCGACGATCCTGGTTCTCGGGACGCACGGCTACGCCGTCGCGCAGAAGGGCCAGAACGGCTTCACGTGCATCGTCGAGCGGGGCTGGATGCAACCGTTCGGCCGCCCAAACTTCTGGAGCGTCAAGGTGCGCACCCCCGTCTGCTATAACGCGGCGGCGGCGCGTACCGTGCTCGTGTACACCTTCAAACGAACGGAGATGGCCCTGGCGGGAACGAGCAAATCGCAGATCCAGGCTCGCATCGTCGCGGCGATCGCCGCCCACGCGCTGCCGACGCCGGGGACTAGCTCGATGGCATACATGATGTCGAAGTCGCAGTCCTTCGACGACGCCGGACACGCATGGTATTCGCACGTGATGGTTTATACGCCTATGGATGACAGCGCGCATGCGGGAGCGAGCTGGGGTGCCGACCGCCGCCTCTCGCCCGTCGTCTTCGACGCGGACGACAAGATGCCGGAGCCGTGGACGTGCTTCTTCATTCCCGTCGCGCACTGGTCCGATGGGACGCCCGCGCCACTCTATTCCGGAATGTAATGCGCAACGAATAACATCGCGTGTCGCCAGTACGGTATCGCGGCTGACGGGCGGTCCGCGGCCGGCCTACCGGCGTAGGCGCGAGGGCGCTAAGCGCGAAGCGCTGCAGATGCCTCGCCTGATCTCCGCTTCGCTCTGCAGCATACTGCTGCTCGCCCTCTCATCTCCGCTCGCCTCAGGGGTTTCCGCGGCGGCGAACGCGGTCGATCCGGCAATGTTTGCGAGCCTGAGTTGGCGCTCGATCGGACCGGCTCGCGGCGGGCGTTCGGTTGCAGCGGCCGGTGTCGCGGGCGATGGACTCACGTTTTACTTCGGTGCCGTCGGCGGCGGCGTTTGGAAGACGTTGAACGCCGGACGCACGTGGTTCCCGATCATGGACGCGCAGCCGGTCTCTTCGATCGGTGCGATCGCGGTTGCGCCGAGCGATTCGAATACGGTTTACGTGGGCAGCGGCGAGGCGGACATGCGCTCCGACATCATCCACGGAAACGGGATGTATCGCTCGACCGACGCGGGCCAGGACTGGACGCACATCGGCCTCGACGATACGCGCCAGATCGGCCGCATTCTCGTCGATCCGAAGGATCCGCGGACGCTGCTCGTTGCGGCACTCGGCCACGCTTACGGGCCTAACGACGAGCGCGGCGTCTATCGCTCTACGGACGGCGGCAGTACCTGGACGCACGTCCTCTTCCACGACCGCGACACGGGCGCGATCGATCTTGCGGCGACGCCGGACGGCAACACGGTGTACGCATCGCTGTGGCAGACGCGCCGCCCGCCGTGGAACACCTATCCGCCGTCGAACGGTCCGGGTAGTGCTCTGTACGTTTCGCACGATCGTGGCATAACGTGGAAGCCGCTTGCGGGTACGGGCTTTCCGGGCGGCGTGCTCGGTAAAATCGGTTTAACCGTCGCGCCAAGCGAACCGTCGCGCGTCTACGCGATCGTCGATGCGAAGGCGGGCGGGTTGTACCGCAGCGATGACGCCGGCGCGACATGGCAACTCGTGAACGCCGATCATCGGCTCTGGGAGCGCGGCTGGTATTTTTGCCACGTGGCGGTCGACCCAAAAGACGCGAACGTCGTTTACGTTTCAGATACGAGCGTCTATCGCTCGACCGACGCGGGTGTACACGTCGAAGCGATCAAGGGTTCGCCCGACGGCGACGACTTCCATCAGCTTTGGATCGATCCGAGCGACGGCGCACGGATGGTGCTCGCGAGCGACCAAGGCACCTCGGTCAGCCTCGACCGTGCGCGGACGTGGAGTTCGTGGTTCAATCAGCCGACCGGGCAGTTCTATCACGTTATAACGGACAATGCGTTTCCGTACCACCTTTACGGCGCGCAACAGGACGCCGGGGCTGCTATGATCGACTCGCGCAGCGATCATCGCGCGATCGAATCGCGCGATTGGCGTCCGATCTCGGCCGGTGACGAAAACGGCTACATCGCACCCGATCCGGCGCATCCCGATATCGTGTTCGGCGGTGCCGTCACGCGCGAGAATCTGCGCACCAATCAAACGCGGTCCGTCTCGCCGATAACGGGGCGCCCGGGCGTTTGGCGTTCGGAATGGACGCTACCGCTCGTGTTCGGGCCCAACGAGTCGCTGTACTTCGCGAACCAAAAAGTCTATCGCACGCGCGACGGCGGCGACACGTGGGAAACCGTCAGCGGCGATCTGGCGCGCGCGCACGCGGGCGTGCCNNTCGATCCGAAGACCGTTTGGGCCGGCACCGACGATGGGCTCGTGCACGTCACGCGCGACGGAACGAAGTCCTGGCACGACGTAACGCCGCCCGGCGTGACGCCGTGGAGTCACGTCTCGGGAATCGAAGCCTCGCATTTCGACGCGCGCACGGCGTACGTGGCCGTCGAACGCCATCGCCTCGACGATGACAAGCCGTACCTCTACGTCACGCACGATGCCGGGCGCACGTGGCTCATGGCCGTAACGGGAATCCCGGACGGCAGTTTCCTCAACGGCGTGCGCGAGGATCCCGTGCGCCCCGGCTTGTTGTACGCAGCGACGGAGACCGGCGTTTTCGTTTCCTTCGACGACGGCTCCGGATGGGAGTCGCTGCAGCTGAACATGCCGGTCGTCTCCGTGCGCGACATCGCCGTCCACGCGGGCGACCTCGCGATCGCAACGCACGGGCGTGCGTTCTTCATTCTCGACGACATCGAGCCGCTTCGGGAACTGGCGCGGGATGCTTCGCCGCGGGTGCGCCTGTTCGCGCCCCGCACGGCATATCGGACGCGCGAAGGAAATGATGAAGCCGAAGCGTCTCCGCCCGAAACGCCGGGCGGCGAGAACGCGCCGAACGGAGCGATTCTGGACTACTACGTCCCCGAGGGAACGAGCGGTCCGGTAACGATTGCGATCGCCGGCCCGCACGGCGAGGCGATCCGGCACTATTCGACCGACGAGGCTCCCAAGGTTGTCGATCCTAAAGACGTTCCCTATCCGCCGTATTGGATCGCGACGAGGTGGGTGCCGCCGTCCGCGCCCGGCATGCATCGTTTCGTGTGGGACTATCACATCGGCGATAGCGACGGCCCGCTTGCCGCGCCCGGATCGTACACGATTCGCTTGACCGCCGCGGGCCGCACCTTGACGGCGGGGCTCGTTCTTCGACGCGATCCGCGCGTCCACGCGAGCGACGCCGATCTGGTCGCGCAGATGCTGCTCGCGCAGCACATCGAGCGCGTGCGGAACGCGGTTGCGAGCGCGGTGACCGAGGCCGCTCGATTGCGTCGCGCCTATCCGCCGGCGGCGTCCCGCATCGACGCGATTGCAGGCGCTCCGGCAGCGGGCGCTTTCGGCTCCCCGGGCGCTTTGATATCGCCCGACGTCACCTCGCTCAGCTACGACGCGCACCTCCTTGGGGATCTCGAAGACTCAGTCGAGAGCGCCGACGAGCGTCCGACGAGCAACGAACGCTCGGCGTGGGCCGCACTCGAACCGCGCGTCTCCAGAACGCTCGCCGTATGGGACGCCCTGCGCCGTTCGCTTTCCGCGCGGCCCGCTACGAACCGCTCTTGACGCTTCCCCCGCCTGGCGGCAACTGCAATGCCTGCACGAACGTAAGACCGGTCGTCGGCACGTAGATCAATCCCGGGCGGCCGCCTTCGATGACCACGCCCTTGGCCTTCGCTTCGGCCTGCGAGAGAACCGTGATGTACGCGCAGCCCACGAACGCCCGGTACGCCTTCACCGCCGGCGAATTCTCGAAGTTGCGGCGCGCCGCTTCTTGCGCCGGCGGAGCGCCGCTACCGAATTGGGCCCGCGATTCGGGCGCGAGTCGACCCCTTTGCCTGGCGACTCACCGTCCCGGCGGTGGGGTCTGAGGCTGCGCTGGTTGCCGCGGGCGACCGGCCGTTGGACCGCGCCATTCTTCAGCGCTGTGTCGTGGTATTCGACACGGATACTGCGCCGGTGCCAGGGGAAGTGAGTGTAGAGCAGGGCGACCGCGCCTGGCGGTTCGAGCCGTCGTCACCGTGGAAGGCGGGCCGCCACACCCTCCGGGTTGACGCACGGCTCGAGGACGTCGCCGGTAACTCGGTCCG
>PMHP01000008.1:0-3070 GCA_003158195.1 Vulcanimicrobiota bacterium
AAAGAGATTATCCAGATCGTCCTCAGGCTGATCTATGATCAACGGATAGCGAGAGCCGGCGAGCAGCGCGATCGTGAGCATTACGGTGTGTTTTTGGCCGTCCGACAAGTGTGAAAACGGGACCGTTGCGCGCGTCGCCCGGTCGATCACTTTAAAGCGCGGAGGCTTGAGTCGCTCAAACGTTCGCAACCGCAGCGTAGAGTTCGGATCTCCCAATTTCTCCAAGAATGTCGGAGCCCATTTCGCACCGATCGCATCTACGTTGCCGAGTCCCGCCATGTCTTGGGCGTCCAGCAGGTCTGCGAGGTCAGTCGGCGCAAGCGAGTCGACAAGTCTCGGCAAGGCCTCCGATTGGTACCAGCTCCCGACGAGCTTATCGGAAATGAACGCTGTATACTCAGGCGCCGAAAAGCGATCGTCCGGAACAAGCAATACGTCAAGGCGACCGTACTTGTCCCGATTGAAGCCTTCATTAAGTTCCGTCTTCTGTGAACCTCTAAGAGTCGCGATGCTGGAACGCACCGCTTGCAGGTCGCTTGTACACTCGCGGAAGCGAATGACGAGTTNNGTTTATCTTGGCGATCTGCGCAACAAGCGCTGCTTTTTTCCTTGATAGATCGTTCAGCTCTGCAATGCTACTCGCTAAACCTTTCTCTTTTAGTTGGTCAACATATTCTTGCACTTGCTCATCGCCACGCGCATGACTCTTCTCTATTTCCATTGCTTCACGGTTGATCGTCTCTGCAGCGCGCTGCAGGTATTCGTTAAGTTCGCGCGCCTTGGCGACAAGAAACGCGTTTGCCTCATTTATGGCAGCTTCGATAGTTCGAAACGGCTCCGCTGTCGTCTTTCCAAAGGATTCGACGCGCGACAACCCTCGTAGCTCGCCGGTTTCCCGCATTAAGCTCTTGAGGGACACGCCGCGCCGATACTGGNNAAGAGTACGCTCCGCCGTTAGCCGGTTGTTAAATTCGGCAACCTGCTTAATTTTTGTTCCCTCGCTGGCTTTTAGTCGCTCCTCAAGGCTTTGCAGCTGCTCCTCCAAAGCGTTTCGGCCCCTCTGTACGACTATTAGCGGAGCCAATTGCGCTATGAGCTCTTCGGCCTCATCGCGGATCGAAGACTCTCGTTCTTGAAGGCCCGCAAAGGCTATATGCCGGTCAAGGAACTGCTGCAGACTTAGGGGATCGGTCAGTGAGCCTTGGGCCACTCTCCCGAGTTCGCCCTGGCCGTAGTACTCGACGGNNTGTAACGCTGGGCATGACGTTTCCATCTTTCCGAAGTCGCCCGATAACGGCGCCACCAGCGGTCCTATCGAATCGATAGTCGACGCCATTCGCGTCCTCGCAGAACACCGTCACGCTTTGGAACGGAGCGTCGGCGGCACTAAACGTGTCACGATCGAGGGCGAAGGCTACAGCCCGCAGTGCCGTCGATTTACCCGTTCCACGACCGCCGAAAAAGATGTTGAGGTTGTTCGCGAAATGAATCGACGTTCCGTCGAGAAAGCCGCCGTTAATGCCGACACCGACAACCCTAGGTATGCTCTTGGGAACCAGTTCGTTGATTCGCACTCGCGCTGAAGGATCAGCGAGCGCTGAGCGAAACGCCGCAAAGGTCAAACTCGATACCTTGATTCGATTAAGCGCTTTCGGAGGTATCAATTCATCTAAACTGTGCGCGTCAGAATTGTGAAAGCGGGCGAGCTGTCCTCGTGGCCGTAAACCAGCGTCGACTCGCGCTTGCGCATATTTTCGGCGCTCGTTGCCTTCATCCGTGGTGCTCGGATCATCTATCGAATACCAGAGGTGATGTCCCGGATCGCGGAATTCAAGCCCTCTTAACCCCTCCTCGAGCAACAGGTCTTTCTTCCACGCCGGAAAACCTGGATTGCCGATCTCGAACCCAATTTCCGTGTCAATGTGAGCCGCCACGCAAAGGCCTCCGACGGCCGTGGCCGTGCGAATCACGTCAATCATCGAGGCGCGGACTCTTGACCCCTGTTCATCGTGCACAATNNAGACGAGTACGTGTCCCTCGTTGGCAGTAAGCTCAATGCCTGGAATAAACAAGAGCTTCCCTGCGTAGCGCAGTGCATGTTCGATGGACTCCGGAATGGCTTCCACAGTATTGTGATCCGTGATCGCGAGAATTTCGATTCCTGCATCGACGGCGGCATCTATGATCGCCGCCGGCGTCATCCCGGAGTCCTGATTCACGTCGTAAGATGCNNAACAAAACGCGCGCCACTGCCAAGCGCCTCGATGGCGCCGAACGTCAGTGCCATGGGTCTTTGTGTTCTAAGTCAGCTGAAGCGGGGCTGGGCAGACGGTCCTGCGGGATAAAAGCAGAAAGCGGCATCTTAGAACGCCCAACAAGACGGTACCGTTCCGGGTCAAACGTGCCGATCAAAGCGAGCGTCCTACTTCGTGTTGAAGTTCAGCTTCTAGTCGGGCACTACACATTCCGAGAAGCATCGGATGGGCGAGCGTACGTTCGACTTGAAGGATCGCCGGCAGTTCTAGTTCGACTAGAATGCGTTCGAGACGGGCCTTGTAACCCGCCGGGTCATCGGCGGCGAGTTTGTCCGAAAACGGCGTTCGCGTTTGTGCGTTGCTCGTTTCCGCCTCGACTTCATTGCGCGCGATCTCGAGCGCTCGGGATGAGATTTCCCGCTCGCGTAGCCATGCTTCGCTAATGGTTCGACGTCCACGCAGCGCTTCGAGTAGTCCGTTGTGGAGGCCGGGTGGTAAGCCTATGGACGTGTTGTACGTCCCGGCCATCGGATGGTCGATGGGACGCTCGATACGGGTGCTTGCAACTCCGCCGGTCAGTAGGTAGCGATCGGCCCCTTTTTGATCACCCACGACTCCGCGGATAAGCAAACCGATCGGATTGGTAGCCCGCGTGAGTCGGCGATCGGTAATGGCGTTCAACAGCACCGATCGAGCCGTGCTCGCTTCGCCGCCTACGGTTTCGAGCACGGTCGTCGCGAGCCGCCGTGCAACGGACCAGGCCCTTTCGTCGGGGTAAGCGGGTTCGACGCTCTGCGCGAGCATGAGAACCGCGT
>PMHP01000008.1:3095-3506 GCA_003158195.1 Vulcanimicrobiota bacterium
AAGTCTTGCTGTAAGACTTCAAGATCCGGAACCTCGTCAAGCGACGTCAACAGCGCGAGCTGCACATCTGGAACAGCCGCGTCTGTGACGATCACCGCCGGCGCAGGCTCTATGATCCCGTTCAGACGTTGCCCAGACGCGACGCGCCGTTTCGCGGCTTCACTCAATTTCTGCGAATGTACGCGACGCCGAACTACAAGCGTATCCTCCCCGCAGCGCCACTTGCGGTAGCGATTCGGCCGGCTCTGCCCTTGGCGCTGGACGACGACCAGCGGATGTTCGGTTCCGCATCGACCCCACGGGCACGAATGCGTGTCTTCCGACAGGATTCGTAACCAACGAATGATCGACGCTTTCGCGTTGGTACCGCCAATCTCCATGAACTGACGGTAGTTGACCTCGACCCAATCG
>PMHP01000008.1:3527-5445 GCA_003158195.1 Vulcanimicrobiota bacterium
CTCTTCGTCGACCGGCTCAACGCTCGCGAGCGCACTCCGCTTCACGGGCACCCCCCGATCGGGGACGCCAGACCATCGGAGACGAAGATGTCGCGGCCGGCTTCCGCCGTCGCGTTCATAGTCGTCTCGCGTGTGGTGTCGTTCAGTCTGGTGCTCCCGAAGGTATGCGGTCATTGCCGGAAGGAGACCGCATTGTGGGAGCGAACGAACGCCACAACGGATCCTCCGGTGTTGAAGCCAAGCCACCCCGAGACGTCGGTCCTCCCCGCCAAGAGAACGACCGCCGAATCGTAAGATGGTCCCCGAAGTACTAAGCGCCCGCGGTTTGCAGACCTTGGGCGTTTTAATTTGTTAGGTCATCGGTCGCCTCGCTTGTCGAGTTACTCCCCGCCGGTTGACGCGGAGCTGATCTGGAGCCGAATCGGTCCTTACCGGGGAATCGTGGGTTCGCACGGGTTGCAGCCCGCGGAACGTTGGGTTCTCCTCGGTCGCCGAGCGCCGTAGCAGCGGCGCGGGGCTGGAGCAACTTCGGAACAATGAGGGCATAGCGTTTATGATGCCAATCGCGCCGGGATCGGGAGACAGCGATGCTCGGTGTGCGAACCACGCGGTCCCTGGGTGGTCACGATTTCCATCCAACCGCCACGCAACAGCGCCGCTCGAGCGCGTCGCGCGGTCTTCGAGCTCGCCTTGATTCGTCGCGCGATCTCGTCGAGCTCGAGTTCGGGTTCACGCATGGCGACCGCGTAGTACCGCATCGCGGCCGGCGTGAGACGGAAATCGTCCAGGAGAGCCGTTGGGACGACCCAGCCGTCTACGCGCTGACCTTGATGCTCGGTCGGTGCCTCAGTAGGGGTCACTGCGTCCTCCGGTCCCGACAACGATCCCGTGAGGGAAGATCGTGTCCATTGCGGACAGTGTTCGCCTACTAGATATGGGGTTCCCTGTTCATGGAAACCACAAGATAGGCCGACGCCGGAAAGACGCTCGCTCAGACGGAGGGTCTGGATGGCAGCCGTTTGCCCTGCTGGCGGAATGCTCTCGGCAAGTCGCAAAGCCGCTCAAAAGGCGATTCAATTCCGAAAAGACAGCTACAGAAAAGTGACAAAAGCACGATAGATACGATAGAATGTACCAATGAGCGCTGTCCTAGAACAATTGTACGACGAGCGGGGTCGGGTCGACATGGCCGCTGTTTCCGATATGACCGGCGAGTCGATCGCGCGACTTGCGCAGATGACATCGTTGACGCCAGGCGCCCTGCGGAAAAATCCGACGTCTGAACGGGCGCAACCCGCCGCCCGTCGATTTGTAGGTGTCTTGGCAGAAATGACGCGACTACTCGGCAGCCGGAAGGCCGCGTTGATCTGGCTGCGCACGCCGCATCCCGAACTCGAAGGTCGCAGTCCGCTCGACCTGCTCTATGGCAAGCGCTTCGAAGCGATCGAAGGGCTCGTACATGATTTGCTTTCCGGATCGCCTGGGTGATAAGTCAGCACAAGCTCGAGCAACTTCTCTCGTCCCTCGCCGGCAGCGCTCAGCGAGGGACTTTTTTTAGGTTCATCGACCTTCACTGGCTGCTGCAGGGCACGCCACTGTCGGCAATCGGCTCGCGGATGCGCGGCGGCCGCTACAATCGGAAAGGCGCGTTCGAAGCGTTCTATATTGCGAACACGCAAGAAACGGCGCTTTACGAAACCGAGGCGATCTTCAAAGTCGCCGGCATCGTCGTTGGCGTTCGCCAGCCTCCGCGCGTCATGCTTTCGCTCGAGTACAAGTTACACGATATCGTAGACCTGCGTGAGCCGATCGCGCTCGCGACTCTCGGTATCACCGTCGACGACCTCAAACAGCCGTGGAAGCTCGCACAGGCGGAAGACCGGCCCGTACTCACTCAACGCATTGGCGCTGCGGCGCG
>PMHP01000170.1:0-1226 GCA_003158195.1 Vulcanimicrobiota bacterium
CTATGTTATCACGCGCGAGCGAAAAACAACAAGGGGCCAGCGGCCGGAACCTGAGAGCGAATCGCCGAAAACGCGCTGTAATGCGCATTCCATGGACGTCGCTCGTGTTCGCTTGCGCAGCGGCGTTGCTGGCTTCGCCCGCCGAGGCCGCGGTAAGGCAAACGTGTCCGGGGACGCTCCTGCTGGAATCGACGAACGGGAAATTCTACGTCGTCGCGTTCGGCGCTACGGCCAACGTGGCGTCTTCGTTCGATCTCACGCTGTACTCGAAGACCGCGGTTTACTCGCTGACGGTGCCGAGCGTCTCGATCGCAACACGCGTCACCGTTGCCGGAGCCACGTTTCGCTCGGCGCCGGTCGTCGTCCGGAATCCCGATCCAACCCCACTCCTCGGCGCGACGGTTCAATCGACCCTGATCGTCGCTGACGGACGCTGCCCGGCCGAAAGCTTCGTTATTCCGTCCGTCGAAACGCTGACGGCGGCCGATCGCCACGTCGACCCGCAAACGGCCGCGCTCGAAGACCAAGTCGCATCGGAGGTGGGCCTTGCCGCAAAGGCTCCGCTCGACCCGACCCCAGTGACCGGCGCGCCACCCTTGACGTGCGACGTTCCGTTCGCCGATCCGTCCGTCGATGCGGCCGACCCGCCGGCGTTTCCGCCCGCCGCCGTTCGCGCCGNNGGGAACCAGCGGCAACCCGGACCTCGACGCCGCAGCCGTCACCTCGGCCCGCAAAAGCACGTATCATCCCGCGCGATTCGCCTGCGAACCGCTGCGGAGTTCCTACACCGTCAACTTCGATTTTTCAAAATGATTCGATTTATTCTCTTCACATGCTAGTTTGGCTTTTTCGTACGCCATCGGCTTGCCGGCTGAACCGGTACTAACGCGCAACGCGATCGCATGCCCGAGTACCGTCCTTTTTCGGTCGACTGATGGCGCGCGTTACACGGTCGTGTTTGGGGTGACTCAACCTTCGTCACCCGTTTCAGTATTGGTAACGACTTATTCCAAGCCACAACCCTCTCGGACGTCGCCTTCGACGAGCCTTACGTGAGGCGGGGGAGATCCGACGGGTTTCGCTCGTCTTCCCGCGTTCTTTTGAATCCCGGCGTGCCGCTTACGGGCGGCAGCGTGCAACCCATCGACCTCCCTGCCGCGGTGACGTGCGCGATAGAGAGGATGACGATCGAAAGCCCGTCCGCAGCTATTGCGGAGAGCGTTGGG
>PMHP01000170.1:1264-39163 GCA_003158195.1 Vulcanimicrobiota bacterium
GGCGTCGACCTCGACGCCGCCGGCAACATCACCAACTCGGTGCTGCTCGAGAGCGGCGGTAACGCGGCACTCGATGCTGTCTCGGAGGACGCGGCGCGGCGGGCAACTTATCAGCCCGGAGTCTTTGGATGCAAGCCGTACGCGACCCGGTACATCTTTCGAACCGGCTTTACCGGGAATTCATGAGGCAGGCTGACGGCGCGCGCCTGAAACACGGCTGTCCTTCGACTGCGCNNCGAGCTTCGCTCAGGATGACAGGGAGAGGTTAGCCGCTGGCGCGGGCCTCGCGCTTGGTGACGCGGTAGACGTTGCGGACGTCGCGCAAGGTGCGGAGTTTGCCGAGGACCTTGTGGAGATGGTCGAGGTTGGAGATCTGCAGCGTGAGGCTGATGAGCGCGGCGTCGCGCTTGACGCGGGCGGTGACCGACGAAGCGGAGGTCTTGAACTCGGCGCAGACGCCCATGACCTCTTGCAGGAGGCCGGCGCGATCGATCGCTTCGACTTCGATGTCGACGGCGTGGGTAGCGGATTCCACTTCGGCCCAGGAAGCTTGGAGGATACGTTCCGGCGTCGCGGACATGTAGGCGACGTTCGGACAGTCGGCGCGGTGCACGGAGACGCCTTTGCCGATCGTGACGTAACCCATGATCGGATCTCCGGGCACCGGGCTACAACACTTCGAAAGCCGGACCAGGACGTCGTCGACGCCTGCGATCCGGATGCCGCTCGCATTGCGCGCGAGGCGTCGCGGCGCCGGAGCGCGCTGGACCGCGGTGAGATCGATCAGGTTGGAGCTCTTCGCCTCCTCCTTCAGTTTCGTGATGACCGAAACGGCGGAAGCGTCGCCGAAGCCGATTGCGGCGAACAGGTCGGTCGCGGTCGTGTAGTTCATGCGCTTGGCGATCTTCTCGATCAGCTCGCCGCGCGCGAGATCCGGGCGCATGTGCTCGCGGGCGAGTTCGCGCTCGACCGTCTCGAGACCGATCACGACGTTCTCGTCCTTGCGTTCCTTGCGGAACCACTGCTTGATCTTGTGCTTCGCACCCGAGGTCCGAACGATCGAAAGCCAGTCGAGCGACGGGCGAGAGCTCTTGTTGACGAGCACCTCGCAGATGTCGCCGTTCTTGAGCTGGTAATCGAGCGGAACGATCTTGCCGTTGACCTTCGTGCCGACGCAATGATTGCCGATGTCCGAATGCACCTGGTAGGCGAAATCGAGCGGCGTCGCCGCAGCCGGCAACGGATAGACGTCGCCTTTCGGCGAGAAGATGAAGACTTGGTTCTCGAAGAGGTCGAGCTTGAGGTTCTCCATGAACGCGCGCGAATCGCGCATGTCGTTCTGCCACTCGAGTAGCGAGCGCAGCCACGTGAGCTTGTGCTCGAACGTGTCCTGCTTGCCGCCCTCCTTATACCGCCAGTGGGCCGCGATGCCGTATTCGCTCGTGCGGTGCATCTCGAGGGTGCGGATCTGAATCTCGATCGGATCGCCGCCGGGCCCGACGACCGTCGTATGCAACGACTGGTACATGTTGGGCTTGGGCATCGCGATGTAATCTTTGAACCGGCCCGGGATCGGCTTCCAAATCGAGTGCACGATGCCGAGCGTTCCGTAGCAGTCCTTCACCGAGTCGACGATGACGCGGACCGCCGTCAAATCGTAGATCGTCGAAAAATCGCGGCCCTTCTTCATCTTCGAGTAAATCGAATAGAAATGCTTGGGGCGCCCGCGCACCTCGGCTTCGATCCCGAGCTTTTCGAACTCGGCGCGCAGCAAGCTCACGACGGAACCAACCGCCGCCTCGCGCTCGGCCCGCTTCTTCGCGACGCGCTCCGCGATGTCGCGATACGAATCCGGGTCGAGGTAGCGCAGGCAGAGATCCTCAAGGTCCCACTTGATCTTCCAAATGCCGAGGCGGTGGGCAATCGGCGCGTAGATCTCGATCGTCTCGCGCGCGATCGTCTGCTGTTTCGCCGCCGGGAGACTGCCCAGCGTCCGCATGTTGTGCAGGCGGTCGGCGAGCTTGATGATGATGACGCGAATGTCCTTGGCCATCGCCATGAACATCTTGCGCAGGTTCTCGACTTGGGCGTCTTCCTTCGACTGGTAAGGGATGCGCGTGAGCTTGGTGACGCCGTCGACGAGTTGCGCGATCTCGGGGCCGAATTTGGCCGTAACCTCGTCGCTCGTGACGACCGTATCTTCGACAACGTCGTGCAGGATCGAGGCCGCAATCGTCGCGCGGTCCATTTCCATGTCCGCGAGGATCCGCGCTACCGCAATTGGGTGCTCGATGTAATCCTCACCCGAGGCGCGATGTTGCCCCTCGTGCGCGCGGTCGGCCAGCTCGTAGACGCTCCGAAGCCACGACCCTTCCATGGCCGGGTCGTACGACTGGACCTTCGCGATGAGTTCATCGATGTGCGGGGTGGGCATAGATATTCCGCCTATAATGCCATAGACCGCAGAAAACTGTCTATTGGATGCCACCGGCGGCACTCACCGGCTAGTACCTTATAAAAGCGGTGACGTCGTGGCCCTCGAGCTTGGAGCGGCCGCCGAGCGCCGTGAGCTCGATCAGGAATGCGAAGCTGACGACCTGGGCGCCAAGCTTGGCGAGCAGCCGGCCCGTCGCGGCCGCGGTTCCACCGGTCGCAAGCAAGTCGTCGACGATAACGACGCGCTGCCCGCGGCCGACCGCGTCGTCGTGGATCTCGAGCGAATTCGTGCCGTATTCGAGCGCGTACGTTTCGCTGTGCTTCGTTCCCGGAAGCTTCCCCGGCTTGCGGACGGGGACGAACCCGGCCCCGAGCTCGTACGCCAGTGGCGCGCCGAACATGTAACCGCGGGCCTCGATGCCCACGACCATGTCGATGTCCTCTCCCTTGAAGCGCTCGACGAAAAGATCGACCGCGGCGCGAAAACCGCCCTTGTCCTTGAGCAGCGGCGTGATATCGCGAAACAAAATGCCCGGGATTGGAAAATCCGGGATCGTCCGGATCAATGATTCGATGTCCAGCAGAGCCCCCAAGATCTAGAACGCCGTGGCGTTCTGCCCGCGGAGAGCCCGCCCTGCGCTAGCTCCTGGAACTTATTTCCGTACGAAACTCGCGGATATGACGGAACGTTAGATTTGGAGTGGCGGACGTTCGAGATCGGCACTTCGCGCGGCGCCTCGCGCTCTCGTTTGCCGCTGCAATCGCCCTGCACGAGATTCTCGTCGGATTGTTGCCGACGCAAACGGACCGGCAGTCGCCTGAAACCGTCCTCGCNNGCTGTCCGCGCGCCGGCCGCAAAGGCTGCGGCCATGCCGCGCAAAGAGATCGGCGGTGCCGCCGCACCCAAGCACGTCGCGGTCGTCACCCCCCGCCCGGTACCGCCCGAGCCCGCGCGCCCCGTGTCGCTGGCCACGGGGACGCACGCCGGGCAACAGAATGGCGGAACGGGCACCGGCGCCGGCGCCGGCCACGGAACGGGGGGCCTCGCCGGCACGGGCAGCGGCGGCGGGACGCAAGGCAACGGCAACGGCGGAGACGCCGACACGGCCTGCGGCGAGGTCGATTTAGAACCTGGCCGAGTCGAGTACCGGCCCGACGGGACCGTCGTGCAATACGTGATCGCGAAGGTGGTTACGGCGCACGACGTCGACGTGGGCACGTTCCCCTATCCGTTCATCTATCCGGCCGAGCGGCAAAATCCGTTCGCTCACCTTGACGTCAAGCTCGCGGCCGACAACGGCGTCCCCGTCCAGATGCCCCCCGCCGGCCTCGACCCGAGCGGGATGCCCTCGGCCGTCCAATTCGTTCTGAAATATACGGATCCGGCGACCGGCCACACGACGTTGCCCGAATGCGGGTCGCCCGCACCCTGACGGCTTGCCTAAGGCCTTTTTCTTCGGCCGAGGCAAAGCTTAACGAAAGATTGTTCGCTCCTTGTTACTGCCGATACGTACAGTGTAACGGTACAGGTTTGTCAGGAGGCGAAATGACGCGGGTCTACGGTATGGCGCTGACTTTTGTTTTTGCGGCGGTCGGTCTGGCTGCGTGCGGCGGCGGGACAACGACGGGAAACATACCGTCGCTCGGGANNCGGCTCCGGCGGCTCCGGCGGCAACGGAAGCCGAGGGAGCGGCGGCGGCTCGAGCCCAACGACGGCCCCGCATGCGACCGCGACACCAGCCGGTTCGCCGACGGGAAGCGCGACGACCCCGCCGGGAAGCAGCAGCCTGCCGCCCCCCACCCCTCCGCCACCGGCGCCGAGCTACACGAACCTCGTTCCGGCGGTGCCGGCCGGGACCGCCTGCCGCGCCGGTCAGACGTACAACATCGGGGTTACGTCCGGGCCTACCGACATCTCGCCGGCCGGGTCGACCGAGGTCTTCACCGTCTTCGAACCGAGCCCAATCTGCGGCGGCCAGACGTACCCGCTCATTTTTAATGGCCCCGGCTTCGGCAGCTCGCGCACGAGCGCGGCCGGTTCGTTCCCGCAGTTCACGAACGCCGGCTACGGCGTCATCAGCGTCGACGAAGCCGGCGAAGGCAATGACGGCGGCAAAATTCGCGTGATGGACCCGGACCAAGAGGGCGTCATGCTGCTCGCGGTAATGAATTGGGCCCAGGCGACGTTACCGTGGCTGGCCTACGGCCCGACCAACGACGGCACGGATCCCCACGAGCCGATTTACGGTTCCGAGGGCGGATCCTACGGCGGCATGTACCAGTTCATGCTGCTCAACGTCGACAAGCGCCATCGGCTTCGCGCGATTGTCCCGCAGATCACGCCGGCCAATCTCAACTTCGCGCTCTTCCCGGGCGGCATCGTCAAGACGCTGTGGGACGCAGAACTCTTCGCGATCGGTCAGACCGCCGGCAACGGAACCAACCGCGCCCAGTACGATCCTTTCGTGAACGAGACGTTCGTTTCCGACGACGTCGCCAACCAGGAAGATGCCTACGCGCACGATTTCTTCGGCTATCACAGCGCGGACTATTTTTGCAACGGCACGCCGATCGCGACCAACGGCGGGGCGGGAACCGCTCCGTGGTTGCCGCCGACGACTGCGCCCCCGAAGATCAACGCACTGATTTGGATCGGCGTGCGCGATACGCTCTTCGACTACAACAACGGCTACCATAACTACAAGTGCATGCAGGGCGGCGGCGGCGACGTGCGACTGCTCAGCTATCAGACCGGCCACAACGCCCAGCTCGAAAGCGGCGTCAACGGCGTCGGCACCGTCCCCGATCCCTACGTTGCCTTGTACTATCCGAACAACGACAGCCTGGACTCGCGCTGCGGAACCCTTGCGGAGGCGACCGCGGAACTCGCTTGGTTCAACCGCTACTTGAAAGGCCAGACGGGGGCGCTTTCGGGCATTCCCACCAACCCGTGCATTTCGTTCGAGTCCGGCGACGGCATAACGCTCCCCGTCGTTCCGACGTACACGTCGGGTCCGGCGGAGACGCCCTTTGACATCGGCTCGGTCAACGTCGTTTCGGGCGCCCAGCTCGACTTGCCGACGGCGGTCTCGCTCTATACCGCACCTTCGAGCGGCAGCGTCGAGGCCGGTATCCCGCACATCGTCGTCGACGTTTCGAGCACGGTAGGCCTCAGCCTCGGCACGCCGATGGTCTTTGTCGGCATCGGTCAGCTTCACGCCTCGAACCCAGCCGCGTGGGATCTCGTCGACAACCAAGTGATGCCGCTGCGCGGCATCGGCCACTACGACATCGATCTCATCGGCGGCGGCGCGCGCCTGCAGCCGGGCGACAAACTCGGCGTGCTGTTCTTCGGGTTGGAAGATCAGTTCGCGGCAAACGGCAACATCAGCGTTGCCGACCCCGCGATCGAACCGTTGACGATCACCGGCAAGGTGTACCTCCCGATCCTCGGACCGATGCCGAGCAACGTGTAGTCCGGAATTGCATATGAAGCGGATGACCGGGGCGGCGTTTGCGCTCGCGTTTGTGGCACTTGTCTTGAGCGCGTGCGGCGGCGGCACGACGACGTCGAGCATTCCCGCGCCGAGGGCCGGTTCGGGCGGCTCGGGTGCGGGTGGATCGAGCGGTTCCGGAGGGTCGGGGAGTGGCGGAAGCGGCGGATCGAGCCCGACCGCAGCTCCGACCACGCGAGCGACAGCCGTACCGACTGGAAGCGCGACGACGACACCCGGTCCGAATGCGACGAGCGCGATCCCCCCACCGACGTCACCGCCTCAGGCGCCCGGCTATACGAACGTCGTGCCGCCGCCCCCGGCCGGAACGTCCTGCCGGACCGGCGAGACGTACAGTATCTACGTGCTGACGCCGACGGGCGACACCGAGGCCTTCACGGTCTTCGAACCAGCGACGCTGTGCGGCGGTAAGACGTACCCGCTCGTCATGTGGGGTCCCGGTTACTCCGGGAGCCGCGAAACTTCGGACGCATCGTCGCCGACGGATATCCTCTCGCCGGGCAACATCGCCGACCTCGTCAACGCGAACTACGGCGTCGTCAGCATCGACGAACGCGGGTTCGGCCAGGATACCGGTACCGACCGCGTGATGGATCCCAACTACGAAGGGCTGATGGATCTCTCGGTCATGGATTGGGCACAGGCGAATTTGACCTGGATTGCCTACGGCCCGACGTTGGAAGGCGACGATCCGCGCGAGCCGATCATGGGCTCGATCGGCGGATCCTACGGCGGCATGTATCAGAAGATGCTCCTAAACATCGACCGGCGCCATCGCCTGCACGCGGTCGTCCCGCAGATATCTCCGAACGATCTCAACTACGCGCTCTTTCCGAACACCGTCGTCAAGGATGCGTGGGATCTCGATCTCTACGCTCTGGGCGAGACAGGTGGCAACGGGCTCAGCCGCGGCAACGAAGATCCGTTCTTAGAGCAGGCCGTCATCGGAAGCCTCGAAACGGACTCGGAGAACCAAGCCACACACGATTTCTTCGGTTATCATAGCGACAGTTATTTCTGTAACGGAACCCCGATCGCAACCGACGGCAATCCGGGAACGACCCCGCTGTTCCCACCGACGTATCCGCCGAAGGTCAACGCCATGCTGTGGAACGGTATGCGCGACACCCTGTTTACGTTCAACAACGCTTATGCGGATTACCAATGTTGGAGTAAGAACGGCGGCGACGTGCGCCTGTTCAGTTACATGTTCGGCCACAACGCGCTGCAGGTCGTCCCCGACCCATATATGTACCTGTACTATTCGCCGACCGAAGATCTCGACCAAAACTGCGGATCGACCAACGTCGATACGGCAACGGTCGCGTTTTTCAACCAATATCTCAAAGCGATGCCGGGTGCGGCAAGTGCCATTCCAACCGAACCGTGTCTTTCGATCAAAGCGGGCGATGCGGTCTTAGTCCCAAGTATAACAACGGGGCACGCTGGGACGCACTTTAGCATCCCGTCAACGCTCGCGATTTCCGGCGCGACTATCGACGTGCCGACTCCCGTCAACCTTGGGCCTGCGTTCACGAGCGCCGGCGTCATCGGCGGCCTGCCCCGAATCGAAGTCAACATCACGCCGCTTGCCGCAACCGGCCAACCGATCTTGTTCTTTGGGATTGGTCTCCTGCATGCGAGCCAGCCGACCGCCTACGAATTGCTCGACAACCAGCTCACGCCGATCCGCGGAACGGGTGAACAAGATTTCGACATGACCGGCATCGCCGCACGCTACTCAGCGGGCGATCAACTGGCGCTGTTGATCTTCGGTGAGGAAGACCAGTACTACGTCAGCGGCGCCGGCAACGTGACCACGCTTAGTCCCGCGGTCGTACCCGTGACGGTCTCAGGCGACGTCTGGGTTCCGATCCTCAACAACTACCGACAAGCACCTTAGCCGCGGTCAGCTTGCCGAGCGCCGAAGATAAACGCCGCCCGAGACCGGTCTAGTCGCACAGCGAGCTCGAGAAAGTCCAGGCGAAGGTGGGCGGCATCGACGCTCGCGACCGCATCGGCTTCGCCCTCTTCGATCGTCGTGGGAATCACGCGCGCGCTGCCCGACGCTTCGTGCGAGGCCGAGATCGCCGGGCTTGCGAGCAAGAGGTTCGTGAATCCCTTGGGTACGAGCGCGCCGAAGGGGATGCCGTAGACGTGGCGCTCCGGCGCGTACGCCGGTTCGTCGGTCGGATCGACGGGGTGGAGGT
Organism: Vulcanimicrobiota bacterium; assembly: GCA_003158195.1. Taxonomy (GTDB): domain Bacteria; phylum Vulcanimicrobiota; class Vulcanimicrobiia; order Vulcanimicrobiales; family Vulcanimicrobiaceae; genus Palsibacter; species Palsibacter borealis. Next base: position 9,426 of record PMHP01000170.1, read on the forward strand.
CGAGCGGATACGACGCGAGGCCGATGCTATCGACGGGAATGCGGCCGTCCCAGACGTCGCTCGCAGTCAAGCGCTCGAGGCCCTCGACGTGGCGGGTTTCGCGAACGTAGACGTCCGGCGCAAAGATGCCGACGTGCGCGCTCACGAAACCGGGTAGCCGTGCGCGAAGATATTCGACCAAGCGAGGTGCCTCGATTGCGGTCTGGCGCTTCGCCTCGGCAAGCTGCGTCGGGTCAAGGCCGTCGATTCCGCACACGTCGATTGCATTGACCGAAAGCGCGCCGTTCGGTAAGAGGCCGAAGTTGAGATCGCGAACGACGATGTCGCCGAACGCCGGACGGTAATCTTTCACGACGTCTGAGTAGCCCCACGCACGCCGGCCGAGCACACCTCCCGCGCCGAAGTGCCGCGCGTCATAAGACTTGGCAAACATGCGCCAATCGACATTCTCGACGGTAAACATCTCGGTGACCGCTTGCATGCGTTCGTCGATGCCGGTATCTTGGCGGCCGACGTCGTAGTGCGCCCCGGCAAGAGCCGCGATGTCGCCGTCATCGGTCGCGTCAATAACGGTTGGCGCGGCGAGCGTGGTTAGCGCGCCCGACCGCACGTCGCGAAACGTCACGCTCTCGACGCTTCGGCCATCGGGCTGGGCGCGCGTTTGGACTTCGACCGGAACCGCTTCGTACCGAACGGCGATCCGCGGTTCAACCGCAACCATCTCGGCGAAGGTGCGTTCCGCCGCAGCCGGCGTAAACGCATCGCCAAGGCGCGCGTAGATTTCGGCGAAGATGCCGCCTTGCAGCGACGATCCGTCGGGCGCAAGGTTCAGGTCCCACTGGTCCATCATGGCATCGGTCAGCGTCCCGCCCAGGCCTTCGTTCGCGCTGACGAGCACGACGCTCTCACCTTTGCGCGCCGCCGTAACGGCCGCGGCCAGCCCAGACGGCGTCCCGCCCACCACGAGAAGATCGGGCGGCGCGGCCGGCGTTTGGGCGCCGGCAGCATACGGGGCGAGTAAAAAGGCGACGGTGCTAAGTGCGACGGTCGCAATGTGACGGTGGGCGTTCACGACATTCTCTCAACGAGATCCGAGCGTCCGGCGTTTCCGGCCCTTTTACGGGAGCAGCGCGCGATACCCCGGGGAGAAGAGCGCCCGCGCTTCCGCGTACGGGATAACGGCGACGATGTTGCAGACCGCGATGACGTGCGGAAACTCCGGGCGCACGGCGAGCCCCGCGGCGGTCAACCAAAATTGAAAGCCACCCTCTTGCAGTGCCGTGGCGCCCAAATCGCAGCCGGTGTGCTTGACGAGATGCGAATATCGACGGAGGAGCCTATGCTGCGCGTCGGGGCTGAGCGCTTTCGTCCACGCGAGTACCGTACCCGACCGCATATCCAAGGTGATCGGCCTCGAATCATCGGTGGTTGGGTAGGGGCCACCACAAAAGTAGGTGAGGCGTTCGTCAAGGCTGATGAGGTTCACCGTCACGAGCGACGGCGTCAACGTTTGGGCGAAGTACCCCGATCCCGAAGGACTCGTGCGGGCATCGCCCAGGCAGTCGAAAGCGTTGGTGCGATCGTTCCGCAGGTCGAGCGCTAACACGCGGTTCGCGGCGAGCCGAGCGCGCTCGTTGGGAAACGACGTCAGCTCGAGCGTCTTCACACCATATCGCTCGTCCGATACGGTGACGTACGTGATGCCGCCGGCGGCCGCATGGGTCCCCGAACGTGAGAGCGGATAGGCCAGCGTCTCTTGGTGATAGAGGTCGTTGTCATCGTCGTCCGGATGACTCGAGAGCGCGCCGATGCGCACGAGACGCACGTCGACGGACGCTGCGTCGCCGCCGGGGGCACACGCGTGACACCACGTCCCTTCGATTCGATCTCCGCGCGCGCGCACGCGCCACACGTCGGTGGACGGGACGAGGGAAAAGCTCTTGTGCGATTCGACGAGTTCGTCGAGCCTGATCGTGCCGTCGCTTTGGGGAGAGCAGTTGAGGTCGATGCTCACGCCGGCTTTTCGGTAGTAGTAGCTGCCGCTGACCGTTCCGGGCAGCGCGGGCCCTCCGCGCGTCGGAATGGCGACACAGAATTCGGCGACGACCGCATACGCGCCGATCGTGCCGGTGTACACCCCGCAGGGCAGGGGCGTCGATGCAGCGGCAAACCCGTTGCCGCTCGCTGCGGCAACGATAAGTAGCACGAAGACACACAACCCACGCGATCTCATTGGTATTCGGTCCCCGCGACCACAACATAGCCTGGACTCCCCCACGACCTCGAGGTGCCGTGATGGGTCCAGTCGATGCCTTGGGACGAGGCGCTGTCGTAGTAGTAACGTCCCTGCACGTACGAGTAGTCTCCGACTTTGACCCACGGCCACGCGGGCGCATCCATCTCGCCAAGATCGCAGACGATCTCGATCGTGTCGCCGGGCGCGACCTGCACGTCGTAGTACCCGTGCAAACCGCTGCGCGTGTCTTCCGACGCGAGGACCTTCGTGACGTTCCCGCAGACATCGACTTCTTGATCGCCCTGTAACGCGCCGCCGGCAAACTGCCGTTGGTCTTTGAGAAATTGCGGATCGTCGCACGGCCAGGCTCCGCCGCCCGGTGCAGCGGTCGCGCCGGCCGCATTCGTTGCACCCACGCCGCCCGCAGCAGCAGCGTTGCCGCTGCGGGGATGCCGGTGGTGGTGATGAGGACGACGGTACGCAGCGGGCGAGGCCGTCGCCGCGCCCGGCGCCGGCGTGGCCTGGACTTCCGTGCCGCCGGAATTGGTGGCACTGCCGCCGCCGCAGCCCCCAAGCAGCGTTACGATCGCAAACGCCGGCGCGGCTAGGAGAAAACGAGACCGGTGCAATCGGGTATCCATGCGCGCGATCCTTCGCGTCGATCGAAGCGTTTTCCATTGCGCCGCGCGCCCGCCCGCTGGTGCGACTTCGTACAGACGTCAACCGTGCCGGAGGTGTATTGTGGGCGAAGGCGCGCCGGCGGTCATGATTGACCCGCCGGCTTTGCCCGTGAAAGGACGACCGTACCGATGCAGTTCGTGCAGCAAGTTGGCGATGCGATCGTCATTCATGTGGACGATCAACTCGATATTGCCTCCGCTCGCTCGCTCGCTTCAACGATCCAGCTTGCCGACGGCGTCGAACGCATCGTCGTCTCGTTGGAAGCTTGCGCATTTTGCGACTCGGCTGGGCTCTCCGTTCTCGTTCGAGCGCACAAGCGTCACGGCACCCGTTTCTTCGTGGTGCTCTCCGATGACGCGCCGTGCCGGCGCAGTTTCAGCGTGACCGGCCTCGCCACGCTGCTCCAACTGGTTCCGACCGTGCAGCGCGCTTTGGAGGTCCAGTTAGGCGCTGCGTGAAGCCCGTCCGCCGGGGGGCGCGGAAAAGCGTGAAGGCGTGAAAAAGGCCGACGGTCCGATGCCGAAGGCGGATCCTGCGTACCCGATCGTGTCCGGGATTCTCAGCGTCGTGCCGGTTTCGCGGTGGACTTTTGCACGCGTTGAAGCCAACGGCGATCTCGTCTCCCTTTTCGGCTCCCATAGAAACGCAAATGCGCTAGCGCAACTCGAGGACGAGTTCAAACGCCAACGCACGAAGAGTCCGACGGGATCCCGGATCGGGGCGACGCTCGGGGCGCTCGATGACTTCGCGAGCGGCATAACGCTGCTGTTCGCCGACGCGCACGCTAGCTTCGGCATCCTGACCCTTTTGCGCACCGCGGACCGCGGGCCGTTCACCTCGAGCGAAATCAGCATGCTGACCTTCGCCTTGGACGCCGCCTCCGATCACCTCTCCGCGCTGCGCCTGCAACCGCCGCCGAAGGCCGCCGCTGCACCCCCCGTCCACGAGGAGAAAGAGCTGTCACCCGAGCCCGCGGAAGGCGCCTTCTACGTGCTGGACGCCGATCTCCAAATCATCTTGACGTGGAGTTCGGAAGAGCAGCGCCGGATTGCCGTAACCGGTCTCCACACGCGAATTGCGCAGCGGCTTCCCACGCTGTTGGAGGAGACCGTCCGCGAGCTAACGGCCGCGTGGTCCAGCGAGTCCGCCAATGCACCCGGGGTGGCGCGGCCGGTCCCGTTTCTCGTCGTCCGCACGCAGCCGATGTCCGGACCTGCAGGTCTGTTCATCGGGGTGCACGTCGACCGCTTTCAACCGCATAATTCGCTTACCGCCGTAGCGTCTCGCTTTCACATCTCGCCGCGTGAGGTCCAAGTGCTCGCACTTCTGCTCGACGGCAATCACCTCGACCAAATCGCCAAGCAGTTGTACATCACCTCATCGACCGTTCAAGATCATATCAACAGCATGCTCGACAAAACCGAGAGCCGCAACCGCAGCGAATTGATCGCTCGAGTTCTGGGATGGGAATTCACGCCCGGCGCACCGCAGGTCTGACGGAGCCGGACTCGGGAGCGGCTGTCAGCGCAGCTGCGAGCGATAGCGCGTTGCGCCGATCCAGATCGCAACGAAAGCGAACGCTACGAGTGCGAGAACGTTCGGCCAGATGACGTCGAGCCCGGCGCCCTTCAGAAGGATGTCGCGCGCGATCGTGATGTAGTGGCGCAACGGGTTGATCAACGAGAACGCTTGCCAAAACGGCGGCATGCTCTCGACAGGAGCGAAAGCGCCCGATAGCATCATCAGCGGCAGTGCAGTGAACATCGAAATGAGCACGACTTGCTGTTGAGTTGCCACGAACGTCGAGATAAGGATTCCGATCGAGATCGCCGCGACGATGTAGATCGACGAGATTCCTATGAATAACGAGGGGTTACCCCGGAACGGCAACCCGAAGATCAACCGCGAGAGCAGGAGCGAAGCCCACATCGCAATGGTGAAGAGGACGAACAGCGGTCCGATCTTCGCCAACAACACCTCGAGCGACGATGCGGGCGTCATCAGCAACTGCTCGAGTGTCCCCTCGTCTTTCTCGCGCACGCTCGCCGAAGCCGACGCCAAGAGTCCCGTCATCATCAAGACCGAGCCAAGCAAGCCGGGCACGAAGAACCACGCCGTGAGGAGCCCCGGATCGTAGGCGAACGTGATCTCGGGCGAGAGGGGCTGCGGGGGCTCGCCGCGCGCGTTATACTGTTGCACGATCGCGCTCGCGTAGCCGGCGCCGAGATTCGCGACGTAGCTGTTCACCCCGTCGAAGATCAATTGCACGTCGCCCGGCGCGCCGCGAGTGATTTCGGCCGCATAGTCGGCCGGAATCACGAGACCCGCGTCGACCGCCCCGCTCTGCACGGCCCGATACACGCCGGCCGCGTCGCCGTCCGCGCCCTGCGGTACGAACACGCCGTTCGCGCTGAACGCCTCGATAAGGTCGCGGCTGGCTGGACTCTTCGATTCATCGACGACCGCGAACGTCAGATGTTTGATGAGCGGGTTGAGAGCGTAGCCCAGGATCGTCACCTGGACGATCGGCGGGAACAAGAGGATGTAGAGCACCTGCCGGTTGCCCAGGATCTGGACGAACTCTTTTCGCAAGAGCACGAGCAAGCGGCGCCACGAAAACCCGCCGATCACCGTTAGTCCGCCATCTGCATGCGCCGCATGCGCAGCCACGCGCCCAACGCCAGCATCGACGCGATCGACGCGAGCGTCAGCAGCTCGCTCCACACGCCGGGCCAGCCCGCGCCGCGCACGAAAGCGTCGCGACTGACGTTGATGTAGTGTCGCGCCGGGACGAAGTAGGAGAACCACCGGAAGACCGGCGGCATCGTCGACACGGGATACAGAAAACCGCTGAGCAGAAACGAAACGAGCGAGTTGATGCTCCCGGCGGCTTGGATCGCCGATGTCACGGTGTTCGTCGCGGCGCCGACGAGCAACCCCAACAGAACCTGGCAGCAGATCATGAGCGGCGTGCCGATCAAAAGCGGCGTCGGGTCGCCGGCGAAGCGCACGCCCCAGACCGCAAAGCCGATCACCATGATCGCGAGCGCCTCGGCGAGACCGATGCCCACGAGTGCGAGACACTTCCCCGCGATCAGTTCGGAGGCGCGCAGCCGCGACGCGTAGGCCGCAACGATCGTCCCGCGTTCCTTGTCCCGTACCATCACGATCGCTGCGAGTAACGTTGGAAATATCGCGAGGATCACGGCGTAGACGCCGGGGACGATGAACAGCGCTTCGTTGTCGCCCGGGTTGAACCAGATCCGCTCGTGCAGCGCGACGGTCGGCGGAGCCGATGCCGGCGCGTACGTGGCGCCGACGAAGGAGATCGTTGCGGTCAGGATTTGCTTGATCGTCAGCGCGTTGACGACGTCGGTCGCGTCGACCAAACTCTGGATCGGCGCCGCGCGTCCGGCCGCGAGCGCGCGCTGGGTCCCGGGCGGGATCACGACCGCCGCGCGCACCCCTCCCGAATCGAGGAGCGCCGTAGGCGAGCGATCGAGCGGTTCCACAATCGCGACGAGCTCTTGACTCGCATCGATGCGCGAGATGAAATCACGGCTGAACGCCGAGCGGTCGAAGTCCACAACCGCAACCGGAATGTTCTTGATCTGCAGCCGGATCGCGAAGCCGAAGATCAGCAGCATCGCAACGGGCAACGCAAACGCAAGCGCGACGGTCAGCCCATCGCGCCGAAATTCGACCAGCTCCTTGGTGCATTGCACCCACACGCGCCGAAGATTCATGCAGCCGGCCGGCGCTCGATCGTCCCGATAAAGGCATCCTCGAGGGAAAACGGTAGCGGGCGCGTCTCGGTGACGTCCACGCCGGCCGCACGTAGTGCGCCCGTCGCTCGATCGAGATCGCCGTCGTCGATCGCGATGAGGTGGAGCCGCACGCCGAAGAGCGCAACTCGCCAGGCGGGAAAAAGGTCGACGAGCGCAGCTGCGGCGCGCTCGGGGGCGTCGGTCGTGATCTCGAAGAGCCGCCCGGGCTGCGCGGCCTTAATTGCGGTCGGCGTGCCTTCCGTCACCATGCTTCCGCCGGCCATAAAACAGAGCCGGTGGCAATGCTCGGCCTCCTCGAGATAGTGGGTGGTGACGACGATCGCCGTGCCGGCACGTGCGCGCTCGTCGATCAGGCGCCAAAACTGACGGCGCGCTAGCGGATCGACCCCCGATGTCGGTTCGTCGAGAAACAGGATCTCCGGATCGTGCATCACGGCGGCTCCGAACGCGACGCGCTGCTTCCAGCCGCCTGGCAGGCGCGCGGTGAGGAGACGCTCGCGTCCGCGCAACCCCGAGATATCGAGCACCCACCCGATGCGTGCATCGCGCTCGCTCGCCTCCAAGCCGTAAATGCCGGCATAAAAGCGCAGGTTTTCGATGATGGGCAAATCGTCGTAGAGCGTAAATTTTTGGCTCATGTAGCCGATCCGCTGCCGTATGGATGCGGCTCGCAAGTCGCTCGTCCGGCCGGCGAGTGCGATCGTGCCGGACGTCGGTGCGAGCAAGCCGCAGAGCATTTTGATGATCGTCGTTTTCCCCGCACCGTTTGCCCCGAGGAGCCCGTAGATCTCGCCGTAGCCCACCTGCAGCGTCACGTTGTCGACCGCGTGGAAGGGACCGAATAGCTTCGTCAGTCCGCGCCCGTCGATTGCGAGCGCTCCATCGTTGGTTCGCGTTCGCCTCGTCGCTGGAAACGGGATGTACGGCACGCCGTACCCGAGTTCGCGTAAGCGCGCGACGAAGACGTTTTCTAGCGTCGGTGTGTCGGCCTCGATCGACGTGACCGCAACTCCCCCCGCCCCCAGAGCCGCGCGGACCACCCGCTCGCCTTCCGGCGCATCGTGCACGAGCACATCGACGCGATCGCCGAAGGACTGAACGTCGACGATCCCCTCCCGCACGCCCTCGAGCGTGCGTTCGGCGGCGGCGATATCGCCGGCGCGAATCTCGAGGCGCCGGCAGTTTAGCTGGGCTTCGAGCTCGGCCGGCGTTCCGAGAGAGCGAATCGTGCCGTCGTAGATCAAGGCCACGCGATGACAGCGCTCGGCTTCGTCGAGGTACGGCGTCGCAACGACAATCGTGACCTCGTTCGACGCGAGCCGCGCGAGGACGCTCCAGAACTCACGCCGCGAAAGGGGATCGACGCCGACCGTCGGCTCGTCGAGCAAGAGCACGCGCGGTTCGCTAATCAGCGCGCAGCAGAGCGCGAGTTTTTGTTTCATCCCGCCCGAGAGCCGGCCGGCGAGGCGATCGCCGATCCCAGCGAGATCCATCAACGCGAGGTAGCGCGCTTTGCGTTCCGCGAAGGCGTCCGCCGTGACGTCGCGTAGCCCGGCGATGTACCGCAGGTTCTCGTCGATGCTGAGATCGTCGAACAGCGAGAACTGCTGGGTGAGATAGCCGACGTTCGCGCGCGCCTCGCGCGGCCGCTCGCCGAGCAGCGCGATCTCGCCGGCGGTCGGCTCGAGAATGCCGGCAAGGACGTTGAACGTCGTCGTTTTGCCCGCGCCGTCGGGGCCGATGAGACCGAATATCTCGCCGCGTCGTACGTCGAAATCGATGCCGCGCAGAGCCTCGACGTCTTTGTAGTGCTTCGTCAGGCCGCGCACGTGCACATCGATCGTTGACGCCTCGATCGCGGCCGGCGGCGCCTGGATCACGAACGCGCGAGGTCGATTTCGGCGTCGGCCGGCATGCCCGGCTTCGCATAGCCGCGCGGCGCGCGCAGATCGAGCTTCACGCCGAAGACCTGTTGCACGCGATCTTGCGCAAAGTAGACGTTCTCCGGCGTAAAGGACGCTTGCGAATCGATCTCGCCGACACGGGCGTCGAGTGCACGTTTCGGATCTGAATCGAGGAGGACGTGCGCCGGCTGACCGACGCGGATGCGCCCGATGTCGCCTTCGGGCACATACCCGCGCAAGTACACGTGGTTCAGATCCACGATCGAGAGCAGCGTCCGTCCCGGGGCGACGACGTCGCCCGGCTCGACCGCGCGCGCGATCACGGTACCGGCGCTCGAGGCGCGCACGGTGAGATCGCCGAGCGAAGCTTCGGCCTGACGTTGCAGCGCGCGCGCTTGGCTGGCGTCGGCGTGCGCGGCGGCGATCTGGGCCCGTGCCTGGAGTTCCTGCCGCGCGAGCGTGACGACTTGGGCGCCATGGATCACCGCGTTGTATGACGTGCTCTGCGCGATGTCGAGTGCGCCGGCTGAAGCCGTAGCGTTGCGCCGCGCAGCCGCCACCGCGTCGCGCTCCTGTTCCACTGCGGCGGCGGCCGTGCGGTACGCCGCATCTGCTTGCTGAGCGCGCTGCTGGGACACGTCGCCGGTACGGCCGAGCGCATCATAGCGCGTCTGATCGGCGCTTGCGAGCGCGAGCGTCGCCTGCGCTTGTAGGACGACGGCAGCCGCTTGCGCCACCTGCGACTGGGCGGCCGCAACGTTTGCGTGCGCCTGCGCGACACGGCCGTTCGTGTCGGCCGTCGCCTGTTCGCCGCCGAGCGTCGTTTCGTGGATTTGGCTCGCCAACACGGCCATGGTCGCTTGACTCTGCCGCGCTCGGTCTTCGGCAGCTTGCACGGCTGCAGCCGAGGCCGCAACCTGCGCGCGAGCCACCGCATCGTCGAGCTGCACCAGCACTTGCCCCGCGCGAACAACCGCGCCCTCGCGCACCCCAACCCACACGACGCGGCCGCCGACCTTCGCACCCAGATCGCTCTGGTAGCCTTCGAGCCGTCCGCTCACCGCCAGCTGCGTCGAAGGCGCGACGGGCCAGAGCGCACGAACGACAAGGACGGCAGCCAGCGCAAGCACCGCGATCGCCACGACCGCAAGCACGAGGTGCCAAGGCACACGCTGAGCAGCGGGAGGAGCCGGAACCGCTATCTTCGGCGGGACGGGGTCCTGCCGAACCGCGGCGGGTGGACCGGATGGTACGGGCGGCGCTTTAGGCACCACTGCATCGACAGGCGCCGGCGCCACGGCAACCGCCGGATCGCTCCGCACCGTCTCCTTCGAATGCAAAGTGTTCCCTCTTAAACGCGTCGGGCGCTCGAGCCCGCATTAAGCGTACACGAGTCCCGCCGGCAAGTCTGTACTAGTTCGCACCGAAGCACGCTCCGTACGCGATCTCATCTCAAAGCGTGAGGGGAGCTGCACTCTGGGGCGGCGATCCCGGCTCTATTTTGGCGTGCTCGTCGCTTGCGGGAATCTCTTGACGGAGAAGACGCGAGTGCCGGCTGCCATAGAGACAAGCGCGACGATAACGAGTAACGCTACGAGAACGACAATCCCATGCCACAGCTTCACCGAGAAGCGTCCTTGCGCGAGCGGTAGCGGCGGATCAGGGCGGTGGTCGAACTGTCGTGCGCGAGCGGGCCGTCGCCGCCGAGCTCGGGGATGATCCGCACTGCGAGCATCTTGCCAAGCTCCACGCCCCACTGGTCGAACGAATCGATGTTCCAGATTACGCCCTGCGTAAACACGAGGTGCTCGTAGAGCGCAACCAGGGTACCGAGCGACTCGGGATCGAGCCGTCGTAGCAAGAGCGTGTTCGAGGGACGATTGCCCTCGAAGGTGCGGTGCGGAACGAGCCACTCCGGCGTCCCCTCGGCCTCGACTTCGGCCGCCGTCTTGCCGAACGCGAGCGCCTCGCCCTGGGCAAAGACATTTGCGATCAACACATCGTGGTGGTTGCCGAGCGGGTTGAGCGTTTCGAGAAACGCGATGAAGTCGAGCGGAATCAGCCGCGTCCCCTGGTGGATCAGTTGGTAGAACGAGTGCTGTCCGTTGGTCCCGGGCTCGCCCCAGTAGACCGGTCCCGTCGCGTGCGCGACCGGTTTACCGTCGAGCGTCACGTGCTTGCCGTTGCTCTCCATCGTCAGCTGCTGCAGGTAGGCCGGGAAGCGCTTGAGGTATTGTTCGTAGGGCATCACGCCGGCCGTCTGCGCGCCGAAGAAATCGTTGTACCACAACCCGATCAGCCCCATCAGCACCGGCAGGTTGCGCTCGAACGGCGTCGTGCGAAAGTGCTCGTCCATCGCATGGAAGCCCGCGAGCATCGCGCGGAAGTGATCGGAACCGATCGCAACCATCGTCGAGAGACCGATCGCCGAGTCCATCGAGTAACGGCCGCCGACCCAGTCCCAGAACTCGAACATGTTCGCCGTGTCGATCCCGAATTTTTGGACCTCGGGGCCATTCGTCGATACTGCGACGAAGTGCTTGGCGATCGCGCGCTCGTCGCCGCCGAGTCCAGCCAGCGCCCACGCACGCGCCGTGCGCGCGTTGGTCATCGTTTCGAGCGTCGTAAACGTCTTCGACGAGATGATGAACAGCGTCTCGGCCGGGTCGAGGTCGTGCACCGCTTCAGCGAAATCGGTGCCGTCGACGTTCGAGACGAAGCGAAACGTCATGTCTCGCCGGCTGTAATGCCGCAGCGCTTCGTAAGCCATCACCGGGCCGAGATCCGAGCCGCCGATTCCGACGTTGATCACGTTGACGATGCGTTTACCCGTGTGCCCGGTCCAAGCGCCGCTGCGAACGCGTTCCGAGAAGGCTGCCATCTTATCGAGGACCGCATGGACGGCCGGGACCACGTTCTCGCCGTCGACGAAAATCTCCGCATCGCGCGGGGCGCGCAAGGCGACGTGCAATACGGCACGATTTTCTGAAACGTTGATCTTCTCGCCGCGAAACATCGCATCGATCCGCGATCGCAAGCCGGCGGCGTTTGCCAGCTCGAGCAACAACCGAAGCGTTTCGTCCGTGACCCGGTTTTTCGAGTAGTCGAGATAAATGCCGGCGCCCTCGACGGTCAGTCGTTCGCCACGCCCCGGATCGCTCGCGAACAGTTCGCGCAAATGCTGCTCACCTATCGAACGATAGTGGGCCTCGAGCGCCTGCCAGGCCGCATCGACGGGTACGGTCACGTCGTCTTCCCTTCTCGCGAAACGTCGCGAGGCGCCTCTGCCAGTGGTAACCAGCGCCGGCCGTCGCGGGCCAGCATCTCGTCTGCCTGCGACGGACCGTCGCTGCCGGGCGCGTACGCCGCCGGCGCATCCTTCGAGGAACTCCAGTCGTCGACCACCGGCTGCACGGCGGCCCAACTGGCCTCGATCATGTCGTCGCGCTGGAAGAGCAACGGGTTCCCGATCATGCAGTGATACAGCAGCGTTTCGTAACCCACGCTCGGTTTTTCATCGAAGTACGCGTCGTAGCCGAAGGCACTGCGCGCGGGGCCAAGCCGCATCAGCGGCCCCGGAGCCTTCGCGCGAAAGTCGGTCGTCATTCCCGGCTCGGGCGCGATCCCCAAGGTGAGCAGGTTCGTCGCCGCGGCGGGGCCGGGTTCCCCAAAGAGCTGCGGCGGTGCGGCGCGGAATTGGATCGCGATCGTGGTCAGGTGCCGCGCGAGCCGCTTTCCGGTGCGCAAGTAGAACGGCACGCCGTTCCAGCGTGGGTTGTCGATCTGCACCTTCAGGGCCGCATACGTTTCCGTCCGGCTATCCGGCGCAACCCGCGCCTCGTCGCGATATCCGGCGACGGCTGCACCGTTCACGGTGCCCGCGGCGTATTGTCCGCGCACGGCGTCTGCGGGGCCCAGCGGGCGGATCGCCTCGACCAGTTTTGCTTTCTGGTTGCGGACGGCTTCGGGTTCGAGCGACTCGGGCGCATCCATTGCGATCATCGTGAGCAGGCTAAAGAGATGATTGGGCACCATGTCGCGCAGCGCTCCGGTCGGCTCGTAGAACGCACCCCGATGCTCGACCCCGATCGTTTCGGCGGCCGTTATCTGAACGGAGTCGACGTGTTCCCCCCGCCACATCGGTTCGAAGATGCCGTTTCCGAAACGCAGCGGCATGATTCCTTGCACCGGTTCTTTGCCGAGAAAATGGTCGATGCGGTAGATCTGGCGTTCGGCGGCGACCCGCAGGATGCGCGCGTTGAGGGCGCTTGCCGTCGGAAGATCGGACCCGAACGGTTTCTCCACGACGATGCGGCGAAACGCCCCGTCCGATTCTTCGAGTAAACCCGCGGCGCCGAGCCCGTCGACGATCGTTCCGAAGAATCGGGCCGAGACGGCCAGATAGAAGATCGCACTCGCACCGGCGCTACTTTGCGCCAAGCGTTCCTTAAGCTTGGCATAATCGCCGGGATGCTCGAAATCGAAGACGATGTAGTCGAGGCGTTTGGTGACCCACGCCCAAGTGGCCGGGTCGATGTGGTCCGGATGGAACTCGGCACTTGCGTCGTGCGTGAAGCTCTCGAGGGTGCTCGAGAGTTCATCGCGCCACGTATCCGCGGTACGCACGTTGTGGTCCGCGCCGATGATCTGCATCCCGTCGTCGAGCAGCCGGCTGCCGGCGAGGTTATAGATCGCCGGCATCAACAGGCGTTTGGTAAGGTCGCCGACTGCGCCGAATACGACGAGCGTACACGGCGGCGCCGGAACGGCGCCGGTCGTTGCCGCGCCCGCGTCGGTGGTTGTCATCACCGTGTTCTTCCACCGCAACGCGCCGTTCTAACCGTAGCGCCCCCCCCACGTGTCACCCTGAGCGGAGGCGCGAAGCGCCGCAGTCGAAGGACCGCCGGGATCCCCGCCGCACTCCGTCGGTGCTTCGACTTCGCGCCTGCGGCGCTTCGCTCAGCATGACAATGCTGCGGCGCTCGCTCAGCATGACTTCGAGAGGCGTTCGCTCTGGGTTACGGCTCAGCGCTGCCAGCGGATCAAGTCGCTTTCGAGTGGGGACAAACCCGGAACGGCCGGCACGACGCGCGCCGTGTAGTCGTCGAGTGGACGGCCTGGCGACGGGCTGCATTGGTACGTACCGGAATCCTCCGGCGCCGGATACATCGCGATCAGCTCGCGCGGATGCGTAGCGGTCGCGTTCGCGTAGAGTTCGACGCGGACGAGCGACGGATCGATAGCGCCGAAACTCATCGCGACGCGGAGGCGAATCGTGCCGGCGAGGACCTCGGAGTGCGGCGTCTCGAAGGCGATCTCGTTCCAGTGCCGGCGGAGCGAATCGACGGCGCGCTCGATGTTTCGCGCGAGCGCGCCGTCGTCCTCGCTGCGCGCACGATAGCCGGACGCCGCCGGAAGATAATGGCTGCCGACGTACTCGCAGAGCATGCGATTCGTCGAGAAGCGAGCGGTAAGCCGCGCCATGCTCGCTCGCATCGTCGCAATCCACCCGTCCGGCAAGCCGCTCTGGTCACGAGCGTAGAAGCGCGGCCCGATATCGTCCTCGAGCAGCGCGTAGAGTGCCTGGGCTTCGTCGGAATCCGGCCGGGGCGGAGCGTCGGCCGCGGCCTCGCCGAGCGCCCACCCGACACCGTCTTCGTACGCCTCGGCCCACCAGCCGTCCAGCTCGCTCAGATTGAGACCCCCATTGACGAGGACTTTCATCCCGCTCGTGCCGCTCGCTTCCATGAGGTGGCGCGGCGTGTTGATCCAAACGTCACAACCCTGCACGAGTTCTTCGGCGAGCAGCAGATCGTAGTCGCTCAGGAACACGGCGCAGCGCCGAACCTCGGGGCGATCGGCGAAGGCGAGCCACGCCCGGATCATTGCCTTGCCCTCCACGTCGTGCGGGTGCGCCTTTCCGGCGAGCAGCAGTTGCATCGGACGCGTCGGATGGGTCAACAATCGAACGAGCCGATCCGGATCCTGCAAGAGCAGCGTCGCGCGCTTGTAGCCGGTAAAGCGGCGCGCGAAACCGAGGGTCAGCACCTCCGGGTCCAGAAATTGCGCCGCCTCCGCCAACCGCTCCGGCGCCGCGCCGATCTCGCTTAAGCGGGCAACGAGACGATCGCGGGCGCGTTCGACGAGTCGTCGGCGGTTCGCGTTGCGCATCGACCACAAGTCCGCATCCGGTACGCCCTCGATTTTTTCCGCCAGCCCTTCCAGGCTGCCGCGCCATCGTCCGCTCCCGCACGCGGCGGTCCAAAGAGCGTCGGCCTCCGCGGAATCCCAGGAGGGCGTATGCACGCCGTTCGTCACGAAACCGACGGGAACGTCGGCGGCGGGATACCCGGGAAACAACGGCGCAAACAGCGCGCGGCTGACCTCGCCGTGCAGCCGGCTTACCCCATTGATCCGTCCGCTGCAGCGCACCGCGAGATAGGCCATGTTCAGCGGCTCCGCTGCCGAGGGATCCAGACGCCCAAGCGCCAGGAGTTCGTCCGGCGTGATACCGAGCGCGTGCGCGTGCGGTGCAAGATATTTCGCCGCAAGCGTTGCGTCGAAGTGGTCGAAGGCCGGCGCAACGGGCGTATGCGTGGTGAAGATCGTTCCGCTCCGCGTAACGCGGTGCGCGTCGGCGAAACGCAGCCCGGTTGCCGCCATCAGCGTCCGCGTGCGCTCGACCGCGGCGAGCGCGGCGTGCCCTTCGTTGAGATGACAAATTTCGGGGCGCAACGCAAGCGCTTCCAGCAGCCGCCAGCCGCCGATGCCGAGAACGACTTCCTGCTGCAGCCGTTGCTCGTCGTCTCCTCCGTAAAGCTGCGCGGTGATTCCGCGGTCGGCGGGACGATTGGCCGGATCGTTGCAGTCCAGAAGATAGAGGTTCGTCCGGCCGACGCGCGCGAGCCAGCTTCGTGCGAAGACCGTACGGCCGGGAAACTCGATCGGGATGCGCAGCGGCGCGCCCTTCGCGTCGCGCGCCGGGACGATCGGCAATTGTCCGGGGTCGTTTGGCGGATAGAGCTCGCGTTGCCACCCGTCGTCCCCGAGGACCTGGCGAAAATAGCCCTGATTGTACAGCAGCCCGACGCCAACCACCGGGACGCCAAGATCGCTTGCGGCCTTGAGGTAGTCGCCGCCGAGAACGCCGAGACCGCCGGCATAAATCGGAAGTGCCTCGCCCAGGCCGAACTCCATGCTGAAGAATGCGACGAGACGCAGCGCCTGCGCCGCACCGCTTTCCTCGAACCACGACGGGCGGGAAGCGAGCGCAGACTTCTGCATCCGCCGGCAGCGTTCGAACACCGCGAGAAAACGGCGGTGGCGCGCGAGCGTGCGAAGCTCACTGTCGGGGACCGATTGCAGCACGAGCCACGCGTTTCGCGTCTCCTGCCAGAGCACGGGATCGAGCGCTTCCCAGAGTTCGTCCGCAGAATGCGACCAGGCCCAACGCAAATCCAGTGCCAGCGCGGCTAACGCTCGGCGCAAACGATGTTCTCGGCGCATAGGTACGTACGTTCTCTCGTCGTTTAGACTGACGCCGGCGTTACGTCAAGCAAGCGATTATGGCTTCGATCACGCGCTTGGTTTCGTTCGGATCTCTAACTTGGATGCACGCCGCACCGGTCCCTCGCACCGGAAAGTCGTTTCCACCCGGAAAGAGAGCATCTCCTACGTAAATCATTTCCTGGATTTCGATTCCGAGGACGTCTCGTAATTTTCTCATCCCGTAGGCTTTGTCGATTCCGGGAAGGGTAACGTCCACAGACGTCGTCCCACCTAAACGAACGGAAAAGTCCGGTAGCGATGTATCCAGCAGGGCTTTGATTTTCTTACGTTTCGTAAAATCGGGATCCCATTTTTTCTTTTCTTCCAAGGGAGCCTGTTGGCCCAGTGCGGAGTAGGTGACCTGACTTTCCCGGTCTTCGATGAGCGCTCCCCAGGTTTTCTCACTTTGCAAACCGGACGAAGCAACGGCCGCGTTCAACGCAGCGATAATCTGCCGTTTCTGGTCTTCGGAAAGATCTTCCGAATAGAGCTTGTGCCACGTACCGTCGTACTGAAAGAAGCGCGTTCCGCAGGTCGGCAAGAGAGACAACCGCTCAAAATGCTCGTGCTGCGGCAGACGAGCGAGAACTTGCGTCTCAAATTGCGGCAGGTCGCCGCCCGAAATAATCGCGACCCTCACGACCTCGAGCAGAGCGACAAAAAGCGCCGCGGTTTCGGCATCGATCGCGGATTTGCTTTCCGCCAGCGTACCGTCGAGATCGAAAACGATCAGCGCTTTCACGACGGCCGAACGCGCGACGACGCCGGCGGCACTTAAGCCGGCGGGGCGCTTGTCTCGACGTGGCCGCCGAACTCGAAGCGCAACGCCGAGAGCAGCTTGTTCTGGAAATCCGCCTCGCCGCGCGAGCTGAAGCGCGCGTAGAGCGCGTTCGTCAACACGGGTGCCGGCACGGCCTCGTCGATCGCGGCCTTGATCGTCCAGCGGCCCTCGCCCGAGTCGGAGACGCGGCCGGAGAAATGCGACAGCTGCGGATCCTTTACCAGCGCCGATGCGGTTAGGTCGAGCAACCACGACGCGATCACGCTTCCGCGCCGCCACACCTCCGCGACCTCGCCCAAATCGACGTCGTACTGATAGTGCTCGGGATCGCGCAGCGGCGTCGTCTCGGCGTCAACGGCGTGGGTCTGCTTGCCGATGTTCGCCGCGCGCAGGATCCCCATCCCCTCGGCGTAGGCCGCCATGATCCCGTACTCGATCCCGTTGTGGACCATCTTTACGAAGTGGCCCGCGCCGCTTTGCCCGCAGTGAAGGTAGCCGAGTTCGGCCGTCCCCTTGTCCGGCGGACGGCCCGGCGTTCGCGGGATATCGCCAAGCCCCGGCGCGAGCGTGCGAAAGATCGGATCGAGGTGCCCGACCGCCGCATCCGAGCCGCCGATCATCATGCAAAACCCACGCTCGAGGCCCCATACGCCGCCGCTCGTCCCGACGTCGAGGTATTCGAAACCCTTGGTGCTCAGCTCGCGCGCACGCCGAATGTCGTCGACGTAGTACGAATTGCCGCCGTCGATGAGGATGTCTCCTCGTTCGAGCATAGGCAAGAGGCTGCCGATCATCGTGTCGACGACCCCGGCTGGTACCATCAGCCAGATCGCGCGCGGTTTCGCGAGCTGTGCGACGAAATCGGCGAGGTCGCCCGTACCGGCGGCGCCCTCGGCGACCAGCTCTTTGATCACCTCGGGTCTGCGAGCGTAGACGACGCAGCGGTGGCCGCCTTTCATCAGGCGGCGCACCATGTTCGCGCCCATACGGCCGGTGCCGATCATTCCGAGTTGCATACGAGCCTCCTGCGATGTTCCGGTTGCCGAGCGGTTAGGCGGCCGGGGCACCGAGTCCCCGGACCGCCTCGATCGTCTTGGCGAACACCGCTTCCGCGCCGGTCGTTAGGCTACGTCGCCGGCGCTTCGATGGAGCCGAAACGAACCAGTTTCTTGTTCACGAACTGCGCGATGCCCATGTCGCCGAGCTCGCGTCCGTAGCCCGAGTACTTGATGCCGCCGAACGGCAACTCGGCGTCGGACCAGGAAATGTTGTTTACGAACATCATGCCGGTCTCGACGCGGCTCGCCACGCGCTGTCCACGCGCTTCGTCCTTGGTGAACACCGAGCCGCCCAGCCCGAAGTCGGAGTCGTTGGCGAGTGCGATCGCCGCATCTTCGTCCTTCACGCGGAAGAACAGCGCTACCGGGCCGAAGAATTCTTCTCTGTAGGCTGGATTATCCGGCGTGATGCCGGTCAGGATCGTCGGCTCCATGTACGAACCCGGACGATCGATGCGCTTGCCGCCCAGAAGCAGCTTTGCGCCGCGCGATACGGCCTTCTCGACCTGATTTGTGAGATCGAGCAACGCGGATTCGCTCGACAGCGGGCCGAGTGTCGTCTTCTCATCCATCGGATCGCCTGGTTTGAGGGAGCCGAGCGCCGTACGGAACTTCTCGAGGAATTTGTCGGCGAGCGCTTCGACGACGATGAATCGCTTTGCCGCGCAGCAGGTTTGCCCGGCGTTATACATCCGGCCCCACACGGCCCATTTTATCGCGTGATCGAGATCGGCATCTTCGAGAACGATGAATGCGTCGCTTCCGCCAAGCTCCATCGAGGACACCTTGACGTTCGCCCCGGCTCTCGAGGCAACGCTCTTGCCGGCGGCGACGCTGCCGGTCAGTGCGACACCCTTGATGCGGGGATCGTCCACGACGCGGTCCGATTGCGCGTGCGTGATCAGAAGGTTGGTATACAGGCCGGCAGGCGCACCCGCCTCGATCCAAAGCTTCTCGAAAGCGATCGCGCATTGCGGCACGATGCCTGCGTGCTTCACGATAACGACGTTGCCCGCCATCAGCTGGGGGCCGGCAACGCGCGCGAGCTGATAGAACGGAAAGTTCCAAGGTTCGACACAGAAGATCACGCCGATCGGGCTGCTCTCCATGTGGGCTTGTCCGACCGCCGGATTCAACTTCACCGGCCCCAGAAAGCGTTCCGCGTTCTTGGCGTAGTACGCGAGGATCTCGGCGCTGAACTGCACCTCGCCGCGCGCTTCGTTGATTCGCTTACCCATCTCGAGCGTCGCTAACCGCGCATAGTTGTCGACCCCTGCGTGCATGAGCTTTGCCGCTTTAGCCACGATGATCGCCCGCTCGGCGTACGTCTTGTGCCGCCACGTCTCGTAGCAAGCTTGGGCGGTCGCAATCTTTTGCTCCAGCTGCGCGTCGGTGGTTTCCACGAACGTCTTGAGCGTCTTGCCGTCGAATGGATTGACGCTTTCGTACTGCATTACGGGACGGAGGGTTTGTACGGTCATTATTTTGACTTCTTTCGGTCGCCGTCAAGCTGGCGACACGTCACTCTATCGCAGGCGGATGCGAGCCGGTATCGTGAAATGCAAGGTAAGACTTTCATCGTCACGACGGCCGTGTCGCCGCGTGCGATGCAACTCGGACAAAAGGACCCGCTAGCGTACCCACTTCGACCGCGCCTGAAACCCCAACGAAACGCACACTGTAGGCGCGGCGGCGGCCTCTTCCATGTATTTCACGATACCGGGACGGTCTCGGATTTGGTAGAGTGAAGCCACATCATGAGCCACTTGGAACAACAGGTCACCGTTACGTGTCCGCTCGCGCAAGCCGCCATGCGGCTGCGACACTTCTTCCGCGAGCAAGGAAATCGGGATGGAGATACTGCGCGGCTCGGGCTTCGCATCGAACTCGGCATCCCCGGGATCCCGACGCAACTCAGCCTGGAGCGCGCGGTGATCGCGACGATTCGGCCGCAGCGGCTGGCGCTCGACATGGAGCCGCGCTACAGCGTTCAATGGACACCCGAAGAGCCGGGACCCTTCCCGCTGTTCTCGGGCGAACTCGTCGTCGAATCGACGGACGACTACGATTCGTTCGGGCTGCGCCTGAGCGGACGCTATACGCCGCCGCTCGGACTCGTCGGGCAAGGCTTCGACATAGCGATGGGCAACCACGTCGCGCAAGCCGCGGCGAGCGACTTGCTTCAACGCATCAAGGACGCTATCGAGCAAGCCTTTCAGGCGGACGAAGCAGGTAAGGGTTTCGCCGTGCGCCATGCGGCATCTGACGCTTAACACTCCGGTGCAGGCGCCAAGCGGATTCACGCTCGCCTACCTGCGCACGTACTTCGGAGAACGAACGCAAAGTGGTGCGGGCGCCGCCGAGTTCAGCCTTAGCCTTCCGTTATATGCGCTCGCTGCCGGTCGCCTCTCGGTCAAAAAACCGGTGACGATCGAGGCCCGCTATGTCAGCAACGCCGGTGCTCCCGATTCGATTGAGGTCTCGTGGTCTCCGCATGGAACGATGGCGATCCCATCGTTTGCGGGAACCTTCGCAACGACCGCGAGCGCCAACGGTGGTTGTCTTCTCGCACTCACGGGAACCTATGCCGCGCCTGGCGGCATCGCCGGCGCAGCCTTCGACGCGCTTGTCGGGGGCAACATGGCGCGAGCGTCGATCCAAGGACTCCTGCAGGAACTCGCCACGGCGACCGAGGCTGATTACCGGACGCGCCTGGCCATGTGAGGTCGTCCGGTGCGAACCCGTACAGACAAACGGCCGATTGCGGCCTATGCTTGGGTTTGGAGCATCGTCCGTATTGGCATCTTAGAAGGCGGTGCTACCAGACTGAGCATCGTTGATCGCCCAACTCACGCCCTTTGAGAGCGCCGAAGCCGCTTTTTCCGACACCATATTTAACGGCGTGCGGTTGAGCACGCGCAGCACGCCCGCTCAGTACGCGGCCCGGGGCGGCGACTGGTGCGAGACGTTCGTCCTTTCCGACGATATCGTCGCGCTGTCGATCGGCGACGTTTGCGGTCACGGAGCCGAGGCATTCCCGGCGATGACCGCGATCCGGCGGGCCGTCCGCGAGGCGGCTTTCCGCGGACTCGATCCGGCCCGAACGCTCGCCACGGCGAACCGTTTCGTTTGCGATCTCGATCCCGATCTGCACGCCACGGCATTCTTCGCTTGGCTCGATACGCACCGCGGAGTGGTAACCTTTGCAAACTCGGGTCATCCGCCGCCGCTGCTCGTCGCGCCGAGCGGGTCCCGGTTCCTGACCTATGCCGTCGCGGACTTGCCGCTGGGAATCGAGTCCGTCCTCGCACCGGAGCTGCGCGTCGCGAGCATGCCGGGCGGCTCGCTGCTCGTACTCTACACCGACGGCGTCACCGAACACGAGCGCAGGCCGCTTCGCGGCGAAGCGCAGTTGCGCGATGCCGCGGATCTTGCCTATAAATACTCGGTGTCCCAAGTGGCGTCTGCGATCGAGGCCCTCATGTTCCTGACGCCGGCCAACCGTGACGATGCATCGATCCTCACCGCTTGGATGCCGCGCCAAACGGGCCGCATCCACGCCGACCGGACGAGTTGGTACCGCGATTTCCACGCGCGCCGCGATCTTTCGATCGCGGCAGCTGCCGCTCATCGTCCGGCGGCGTTGTGAGGAGACGCATCGTCATTCGACCGATGGGATACTGAACGAGACGATCTCATTCGCTTCCCGAAGGCTCGTCCACATGGCCGCTCCGTCGAACGCCAGGGCCCGCGCTTCGGCCGGCATTTCCGCGAGCTGCTCGATGTCGGGACGGCTTGCCTGAAGATCGAGTTTCGCCAGATGCATCTGTTCGAACTCGTCGTCGGTAGAGATCACGTAGAACCTAGACGAGCCGAAGGCGATCCCAGCGCAACGCGTCGGTAGCGCGATTTCCCCAAGTATGGATCCAGCCGCATCGAACCGCAGAATTCGCTGGTTTGTCATTTGCAGAAGGTATAACGTGCTGCCGTCGGAGGTGAGATGCGATCCGGTCAGCTCGGGACATGCCGTCTTGCTTTCGGTATCGAAGCCCTGCCCCGGAACGAAGCGATAGAAGTAACGATCGTCCGCCTCATCTCCGATCACGACACGCAGTTCTCCGCCGAACGCCGCCATACCAAACGGCTTTCCCGGCGCGACGACCGCATCGAGAACTGACCACGTCCGCGGGTCGATCGCGTAAAGCCGCGAGTCGTCCCAACAGCCCACCCACAACGTCCCTCCATAAAAAGCCAGCGGCTGCGGACGGGGTCCCGGAGACGCTTGGCGTTCTCGCTCGATAACGTTTTGCACGACCCCGATTCTTAACGGGCACGATCGCGGTTCCCCTTGCGACGGCTCCTCCTCGTCGCGATAAGCCTTCCGAACTCGCTTTTTTCGGAGGCAGCAGACGATGGTGGGAACGGTCAATGCGGAGCGGACCTCGCGGACGCTCGAATTCGGGATGTATCGCGACGGGGACAACAATTTGGATGAGGTCCAGGCGGAAACGATCGCGCAAGCGGTTGCGACCAGCAAGACCGACCGCGGAATCGAGTTCACGGTCGAAGACACGACGTCGCGACGCGGGTTCGAGCCGGCGCACGTGCTACGCACCGAGTCATACACGATTGCCGACGGCAAGCCATCGCATGCGATCGACATAACGGCGCCCCGCGACATGTCGGCGCGCAGCGATTTGACGAGATTCGTCGCCCACGTCCTCGACAATGCGGAGAACGCGCATGCCAAACAAACCTGGATCGATCTCATCGACCACGGCGGCGGCGACGGCGGTGGCTTACAGTCCGATCACGGCGATGCCGGCATCATGCGCGAGGACGACATCGCGGGCGCGATCGCCGACGGCGTCGCTCTCCATGCGAAGGAGCATCCGGATGATGCGGGCCGTCAGGTCGACGGAGTCGTTGCCAATCAATGCCTCATGGCGACCGTCGCATTCTCGTCCGCCCTCTCGCATGCCGGCGTGAAATTCTTGGCGGCGTCGCCCGAGACGATGCTCGCGCCGGGCGTGCCGTCGAACGTCGCGCACGACATCGCGGCTAACGAAGGCGATCCGGCAGCGATGGCCGGCAGCGTCGTCACGACGACGATGAACCAAACGTACGGCTCGCCGTACGACGGGTTCGCGCCGGCGGCCGCATTCGACGTTATCGACCTCGACCCGGGGAAGACGGCAGCCGTGCAAAGCGCGGTGAAGACCCTCGATGCCGAGTTGACGAGTGCCGCCGCCGACAAGGCCACCCGCGCGGCCATTCGCGAGGATGCGCGCGCGATCGACGGCATGGTCCGCTTCCCCGAAGGAAAGACGATGCCGTGGCGCGCCGACCGCCCGGCGATCGCACTGTATCAGACGCTGTCTGAGGACGGGCGCCTGGGCCAAAGCATCCGGTCCGCGGCGCTTGCCGCGCGCAACGCGATCGTGGATACCGTGCTCGCCCACCGCGAGAGCGACGACTTCGCACCCTTCAACGACGCGGACTATTCGAACGCCTACGGCCCGACCGTCCACTTCCCGGTAACCCCGAGACAAATCGACAGCTGGGCGCCGCAGATTTCCGAGACGGACAACGCCTTCTACAAATCGGTCGGCGCGGCCGCGCTCGCGAAGGTCATCGCGTAGCGGCGCAGCAGCGAGCCCTAACGCGTCTCGATGCCTGCAACGACGACGGCTAGCACGCTTTCGATTGTCTTTTCGTGATCGGCGAATCTTCCGTGCTGGATGCGATTGTCGAGAAGCAGCAGGGTCAAGCCGTGGACGATCGACCAAGCTGCCAATGCCCCCGTACCGTCGTCCTTTGGGCGCAGGGCACGCACGCTCGACACCAGCGTGTCGAATGCGGCGTTGCCGGCAGCCCGAAGATTGGGATACGAAAAAGACTCCGCACCCAGCTCCGCGCCAAACATCAAGCGGTAAAGAGCGGGGTTTTCAAGACCGAAGTGCACGGCTGCGCGGCCGGCGGCAAGGAGTTGCTCGCGCGGTCCGCGTGCGGCGGCATCGTTCCACGCGCTTTGGATTCGAGCGTTCGCCGACTCGAAGCCGGCACTCGCGATCGCGGCCAGCAATGCGGCCTTCGTCGGGAAATGCGCGTATGGTGCGGCGTGACTTACGCCGATTCTGCGCGCAAGCGAGCGAAGCGTAAAATCAGGGTTGCCCGTCTTCGAAAGCGTTTTTAACGCTTCGCGGATCAGTGCGGACGGCAGATCGTGGTGATGATACGTCTTTGCCTTCGCGCCCGCACGAGCAGCCATTTCGTCTTCCTATGTAGCTTCCGATGAATACGTTTGCCATTGCATTTGTGTGAATCGTTTTCGGAATGCATCTTGGGCAGCGTAAGGTTCTCTCGTTACTTGCGCCGGCGCAATCTGTCTCCTGCCAAGATTGTAGTCTCGCGATGACTCGCCGACGTGTCACCCCGAGCTTGTCGAGGGCGCCGGGACTCCGTTGGCCCTTCGACTGCNNCTGTCCTGAGCTTGCGAAGGGGCGCTTCGCTCAGGGTGACAGAATTTGGTTTGCGTTAAGAGCGCAGGTGGGGAATCCAACGTGGGACGGTCGCGCAATAGCGTTCGTAATCCGCTCCAAACGACTTTCGAAGCGTCGGTTCCTCGTAGAGGACCACGAACGTATAGGTCGCAAGCCACTCGAAAAGACCATAGACGATAACGCGCACGTCTCCGAGAAATAGGCCTTGGCCGAAGATGATAAGGAAGACCGCGACGTACATCGGATTTCGGACATAGCGATAGAAGCCGCGAACAACGAGGGTTCGCGTGGGGAAGACGGGCGCCGGGGTCCCTAAGCCCTCGAGCGCAAAACGAACAAATGAATCGAGCAGTACCGGAAGGCCGAGCACGACGAGAATCGTGCCGGCGAGGCGCGTCGCTGGAATTCCGAACAGGGGTGGTTGCTCGTGCCAGCCGGAGATCAGCCACGGAACGAATCCGGCAACGATTCCTGGGGCGACGACGAAGAAAACGGCGGACCCGAAGATCGCTCGAATTCTTCGAACCGCCTCAGGCACGACGCGTCGCCGTCATTCGATTGAGTACATCCATCTGCCGGGCCCGAACAAAAAAGGAAATCGACACGGTTACCGAGGTTTTACGTTGTGCGCCGGACTCACGCTTCCCGCGGGGTCCGTTGAGATGACGGAGCTCGTTTTGCGCGAGCTGACCGCCGACGATTGGGGCGCGCTTCGCGAGCTGCGCCTCCACGCGCTCCGCACGGAACCAGGACTGTACTTCAGCTCGTATGCGGCAGAGGTGGATCGCGATGACGCTTCGTGGATCGCACTCGCCACGGGCGATGAAGCGCACCAACTCTTCGGGCTGTTCGACGACGGCCGGTTGATCGCGATCAGCGGTGTCTTTACGGACACCCGGGACGCAACCGGCGGCACGGCGCTTTTCGGAATGTCGTACGTTCTGCCGAACTATCGGCGGCGCGGACTCGCTCTTCGCTGCTACGAGGCGCGGCTAGCTTGGGCTCGAGCGAGACCGCATTTCGATCGCGCCGTCGTCGGGCACCGGCGTTCGAATCAGGCTACACGGCGTGCGATCGAACATTTCGGGTTCCGCCGGACCGGCGACGAGCCGCGTCGCTGGCACGACGGAACAGAGGAAGACTACGTGGCTTACGAATTGCCGTTGCCCGCGGGCCCGCTTGACAATGAGTGAGCGCTCACTTATAATGTGAGCATTCACTCACTTTTAATTCAACGGACGGCGATGATGGGCGGTCTACGGCAGTCTCGACCAGGCGAAAACTCCCCCGGGGAGAGCGGTCCCTACGAGCGCCTCATCCTGGCCGAAGTCTTCGCGTATTACGGGTTCCTGGGCGCCGCGGCGGCGACCGCGCTCTTTCTCCATTGAGCGTGCAGCCGGGCGAGTCGGTTCGAACAAAGAAAACAGCCAGAACGCGCGAGCAGCTCGTCGACGCTACCGAACGCTTGATGTGCGACGGCGGCCTCTCCAACCTGACGACGCAAAAGGTCGCACGCGAATGCGGGGTTGCCGAGGGGACGATTTACCGCCACTTCACAAGCCGCGAGGAGCTGGTCGTCACCACGCTGCGCGAACGGCTGCCGGGTGAGTTTCAACCGCATATCGACGCGCTCATGGCGCGCGCCGGTCGCATGGACGTCGAGGGGAATCTTCGAGATTTTATCACGGCCATTGCCCCGCTTTTCTCCGTCATCGCGCCGACGCTCGGTATGCTTGCCGCGGATCCCGCTCTCGCCGCGCGAAACGCCGCGGCACTGCGCGCCGACGGCGGCGGTCCCCACCGCCTCGTCGATCGGATCGCAAATTATTTCCGAGAAGAGCAGCGCCTCCGTCGCATCCCACGTGACGTCGATGCGCGAACCGCCGCGAGCATACTCGTCAGCTTTTGCTTTTACCGAAGCCTCATGCAGCATCTCTTTGGTGACGATCCAACGCGCCTCTCTGACAGTGAGCTTCCGAAGGCGCTAGCAGCAATCGTCGGGCGGGCCGTAACGGATCCTTCCCCGGTTGCCTAGCCCGTCCCGAAACATTTCCGTCGCGCCGGTCGTCTTACGTTTTGATTCGACTGTTGCTGAGGATGCATTGTCGTATTCCACGGTACCGACGAAAGAGCTCGCATTTCAATGAAGAACCTGGCGCGACGATTCTTGAGTAAGGCTCGGGACAAGAGCAAGCACAAACCGGTCATCATCGATTGTATCGGGCCGTTGACGCCGGGCTTTGTCGAAACGTTCGATCGTGCCATCGACGGCATAGACCTTGCGTTGCCGGTGCTCGTTCAGTTCAAGCGCGCGACGGCAAACGACACGCATGGATTGACCGCAATGGCTGAAACGCTCGAGCGCCGGCGCGTCTCCGGCGGCTATGGCGCCTTTATCGCGGCCTCGGGCCGCTGGCGCGACATCCTTCAACGCAGCGGCATCTCAGGCGACTGGATTCTTCGCGAAGAAGACGTATCGGCAAACCGGCGGATCATTTTGGCCAACGCCGCTCGTGGCGCTCGGGCCTAATCGACGGAACCTCGCAGGGGAACGCGGTCGGGATAGATCGGGCGGTTGACGATCTGTTCGAGCGTCGCCGCGTCGGCACCCAGCGCGAGGCCGCAAAACCGCTCGAAGGCTTCGCGCTCGGCCTGGCATTCCGCGTAGCGCGTCGTTTGCGTGAGATCGACCTTGCCCGCAACCTCGAGGAAGCGGACGAAGCGCCCGTCGTCGTCGGTTCCGGCATCGACGAGTCCACCCTCGGCGAAGATGCGAACCGCGGCGCCGATCGTCGTGCCGTCGACCATTTGCAGATCGAGTGTGCGCGCAATGTCTTCGTGCGACATGCGCAACACGTCGCCCGAGATAAGCCCGCGCATGCCGCGATAGAGTTCGCGCAGCACCGCGAGCGACGGCGCACCGTGCGCGATGATGAAGTCGTTGATGCGCCGGTCCCCCTCACCGTAAAGCAGGTGGATGCGCGCGTCAATCCCGTCGCGCCCCGCCCGGCCGGCCATCTGATTGAATTCGGTGAAGTCGAAATTGAGATGGTAGAGGACGACGTCGCGTACGTCGGGTAGATCGACGCCCTCGCCGAACGCGGAGGTCGCGACGACGATGCGCACGGCGCCCTGCCGAAAGAGCCCTTCGACGAGGGCACGCTCTGCGCTCGGCACACCCGCGTGGTAGAACGCAACCGCCGAGCCGAGCTGCATTCGCAAGCGCTCGGCAATTTTGGTTGCCTCCGACCGCGAGTTGCAGTAGACGATCGCTTTCCCGTCGCCCTCGAGCTCGCGCAGCAAGTACCGATGCTTGTCCGCCGTGTTCCGGGCATCGACGACGTGCAGGTTCTCTCGAACCGTCGGGTCGATCACCCAGGCCTCGATCCCGAGCGCCTCGCGAATCGTGCGAAACGCGTCGTCGTTTGCGGTCGCCGTCAGTGCCAGGACCTGCGCGCCGAGCCCGCGCACGAGCGCGCCGAGCGAGCCGTACGCGGCGCGGTGCCGCGATTCGTGAACGTGGTGCGCTTCGTCGACGACGACCAACTGCGGCCGGTTGCACGGCCGTTCGAACGCCTCGCGGTGATAGGTTGCGAACTCCGGCGTCGAGAGGATGATGTCCCAACTACCGTCTTCGAGGGCGGCTTCGAGCATGGAGCGCTCGCCGCCGTCGATCGCGCCGTTCGCGCGCAGGATGCGCAGACCGAACGCTTCGAGCCGCTTGGAGAGCGCATAATACTGATCGTTGGCAAGCGCGCGCAGCGGGTAGAAGACGAGCGTCTTCTCACCGCGGTCGCGCGCGCGTTCCGCAGCGGGCAACTGAAAGCATAACGATTTTCCGCGACCCGTCCCGAAAATCGCCAGGGTGTTGCGACCGGCTCCAAGGCGCGCGAGCACGTCCCGTTGCGCTTCGCGCAGGGGCCGCTCGCCGATCAGCGCGGCGCGAATGCCTTCGGCCGGTGCGGCCGGATGCAGCGCAGCAGCACGCGCAGGCACGGCCGCCGCGCGACGCCGCCGGACGTGAATGTTGACGCCGACGTTACGATCGCCCCCGCCCGTGATGCTCCCGACCGTCGCCGTGTAAGCGTCGCCGCCGTCGATGTTCGGCGCGAGCCGCCGCGCGATCTCGCGCCGCAAAAAGCCGAGTTGCAACGTCCCGTAACGCACCGCGATGGCGTTCGAATCGTGCGGATTTTCGGCTTGCCGTTCGAGTTCGAGCGGATTGCCCGGTACGAGCCCAGCCACGATGTCCTGGCGCCCTTCGAAGCTCACGCCCACGATCTTCGTGTAGAAATCGTCCGCCTCACCGATCGTGGCGAACCGGTCGCGTACGAGATACGCGTCTTTCTTCGCGAACAGTTCGTCGAGAAACGCGGCAGTACCATCGCTCGGCGCGATGATTTCGATGGGTCCGATGTCGTCCGCCGGCGCGTCACTTTCTTCGTCGAAACGCGCGAGCAGCCGCTCGAAAGCGGCTTCGGAGGCGGTCGGCAGCGGGAGCTTAGTCTCCCTTGAGGGTCGCGGGGTGTTCGCCCGCGGCGCTTTCGCCCTGGATTTCGGCATCGTCGAGATTCAGCGTGATCTCCTCGTGACCGAGTTCGAAGGCTTCGTCGTGCAGGCCGGCTTTCTGCGCGTCGAGCGGATCGATTTCGGCCTCACCCTCGTACGTCGGATCGTAGAGATCGGCCTCGTATTCGGGCACGTCGTCGTGCAGCGCGCTCGCCGGCTCTTGCACCGGCGCAACGCTCGATGGGCCGCGCTGCGCGGGCGGCTTGCGGCGATAGCGCGCCGGCCCGGCGGACGGCCGCACGACGCTCGTCTTCTTGCGCCGTTCTTTTCGCGCGGCCAGCACTTCTTCACGCGAAGCTCCGCTCGCGGCTTGAGCCCGCGCTTCGGCAACGGTGCGCGGGCGATCGAGGGCGCTCGCACGCTGCTGTTGCCGCCGCGTCGCGGCCATCTTCAGCTGCCGTTCGCGCAATATGTGGACGAGCGGCGCCGAGTAGAAGATCGAGTGGTAGCCGCCCGAGCAGATGCCGACGAGCAGCGCGAAAGCGAAATTCTGCAAGCTCGCTCCACCGAACAGGAGCAGCGCTAAGAGCGTGATGACCACGGTCGCGAGCGTGTTCACCGAGCGCGTCATCGTCTGCAGAATCGACGTGTTGACGATCTTGTCGTAGGCTTCGCCCGCCATCACCTTGACGTTTTCTCGTATTCGGTCGAGGATGACGATCGTATCCAT
>PMHP01000015.1 GCA_003158195.1 Vulcanimicrobiota bacterium
GTCGTGCGCCCCGACGGAACGCTCCTGGGATATCAACCTTACGGCAAGCGAGGTCTCTTTCTCGCCGACGTCGACCTCACCGAGGCGACAGGCCTGCTCGCCGCGCGATTGAAATCCGGCTGATGCCGTGTCGCGCGATACAGAACCGAAATGCCCGCCTGAACTGCAAAAGACTATGGGAGAGTACGGATCTGGTGGTCCGCTCGGTCTTCAAAACCGTTGAGGTCTCCGCAAGGGGACTGGTAGGTTCGATTCCTACACTCTTCCGCCGAATCATCATCAAAAATCACAAGTCATCGCAAACCCGTATGAATACTGGGATTCCGGGGCGGTACGGTTCTAAACCGTATCGCCCCCTCAGCATAGTTTTTCACAGCTTTTCACTGACTTAAGCTGCAGATAAGCTGCAGAGTTTGCTCGCAGTGTAGCGACGATAGTAGCCTGAGGCGTGCGCGCCTCGGCGCCGAGGTGGAAACGGGCGGCCCGACCGCCTTTCACACGTCCTGGGCGATTCTAGGCCCGTATCTGGCGAAGATGATTTGCGATCGTGTCTAGGCGAGACCGCCGCGCTTAGATGAAAATGTCGGCGTCGACGTGCAGCAGGGCCGCGAGCTTCCCTAGGATTCTCCGCCGGCGCAAGCGCATGGAGTCTAGGCTGAAAACCCTTCAAGGGCTACTTCGCAACGGGAGCGCCAAGCTATGTCACTAGAGGCGTGGAGTACCATTGCATCCCTCGGTACTTTTGTCGTCATCGCGGCAACGGCGGTCGCCGCACTCCTTCAACTGCGTCACACGCGATCCAGCAATCAGATCGCGGCAGTGAACGAGATGCGCCAAACGCTTGAATCCGAAAGTTTCAGGCAGGCCCGGCGATTTGTCCTCGAACGGGTGCCGGAACTCCTTGCTGATCCAGTGGAACGAAACAAGTTGGGAAGCGAGATTTTATCTCCTGAGTTCGACGCCGTACGCGACGTAGCCAACTTTTTTGAAACCATTGGAGTATTCGTAAAGTTCGGTGTCGTCGACCAAAGTCTCGTATGCGATCTGTGGGACGGCGTTGTATTCAAGACCTGGAAACAGCTTGAACCCGTGGTCATGATTAGGCGAAAGGTCAGCGATCGCGGCCTCTGGACAAATTTCGAGTACTTGGCGGTGCTTTGTGAGAAATCGCTATTGAAGAATCAGGGTGACCACTATCCGCCTGGGATGCGCCGCATGACGGTTGACAAGAGGTCGTTGGAGGCAGCGGAGGCCTTTGCCACAGATCAGACTGATGCTCATGAGCCTGTAGCCGCCGCGGAATGACATACCCGCGAGCGTTTGCGCGAGGCAACGAGCGCGGCGTCGCCCCTTCGACGCCGCCTTAGTCCGGTGGGGGCTCCCAGATCTCGATCGCGTTGTTCTCCGGGTCATGCACGCGCGCGAAGCGGCCGGTTTCCGGCGTGTCCCAGCTTGGGTCGGTCAGCACCTCAATGCCGGCGCGCCGCAAATCGGCTAGCATCGTATCCAGATCATCCACTCGCAAATTGATCATGAACTGCTTCTCGGCGGCGAAATAATCCGTATCGGCGGCGAATGGCATGAACACCGTCGGCCCTGCCTGCTGCTGCCAGACTGCCTCGTCGGGGGCGGTAAGGCCGAAATGCGTGCGGTACCACGCTGCGAGCGCGTCCGGATCGCGCGCCCTGAAGAAAAAACCGCCAATGCCGGTTACTGCCATGGCTCGTTGCCTCCCAGATCTCACGTTGCAGGTTTTGCGGGGCTTGGCCAAGGTCGACCGTCATNNGATCACATGTAGTTGGTTTTGCGGGGCTTGGCTAGTTGGCTCGCGTTCGAGCCGCGACGGTCACAGGTGCTTGGCAAATTCTTCAATTGGTATCGCTTGATTGGAAGTTAAGTAGACGCCGCTGAGCAGTTCCGGTGAAACCCTACCGCCCGGGGCAACCAAGAGAAGTGAGGGTACGGGCGCGCCGGCCTGCTGCTTTCGCGTGATGTATCGATACCCGCGAGTTATATCTGCGTAAAGAAAGAGGCGACCATAGCGAAGGGTCATGGAATTTACCGTTCCGCTGAAAACAAAGTCACGGTCCGTAAAGGCGTAGGCCCGATATGAGGCTGGAACGCCGAGTGGAAGACGTTGCGGCACGAGCTTCATAAACCGATCAGTTGCGGTAGCCGGGTCAGCCGCGGCGCGACTCGGCAAGAAAGGTAGCGCGAATACAAGACCCATGAGCCCTTCGAGGATAGACGATCTAATCATAAGCTAAATCTTGCCCATCGACAGAGATTGTACACTCGAGGTTGCCAGTTACAAAAGCAAACCGGGAGCCAGCTTAACTCCACAAACGTCTAGTTGACAAGCGCTTCCACTGGAAGGGAAATGTTCCTGGACTTGGCCCCGGCGATGCGAATTCGTTTATCGGAACCGACGCAGAGCGCGAAGCGGCATACCGAAAGGTGACGTGGAAACCGCCGCCATGTTGCAGTCTCCGCCTGCGGCTGTTGCCGCACCGTCTCCGGCCCCGGCCCCGAGCGTGAGCCCGGCCGCAAGTCCTGGTATCAGCCCGACGCCGCATCCCCCGGTGATCATACCGGACGTCCCATGCTTTCCGGTGACGGCGCAGCTTGCGGCAATCTCGTTCAACCCGAGCAACCCGATCGTTGTTACGCAGCTGCAGCCGTTCATCATCGCGCTGCCGATCGTCGAAGGCACCGGGTACTACTGGAACCTTCGAAATCCGCAGTCGGAGGTGCAGCCGCCGCCCCCGAAGGTTGCACGCTGGCTCGGGATGCAGAGCATCCCAAATGCCGGCTACGCGAACCCCGCTGACAAACCTGGCACGCCTCGGGTCGTGGGCGGAGGCGCCACCGACCTGTTTCTCTTTACGACCGATAATCCGGGATCGACGCAGCTTATCTTCGATTTGCTCCCGCCCGGCGGACTGACGCCAACGGCGACCAAGACGTTCACGGTCGAGGTGGCGCCCCGGCAGATGGTCTGCTAACGGATTCGAACGCGGCGCCCATCGATGAGGCGGTCAAGCGGTCGTGCGGAGTTTGAAGCGCTGTATTTTTCCGGTTGCGGTCTTCGGTAACTCTGCGACGAATTCAAACCAGCGTGGATGCTTGTACGGAGCGATCCGGCCTTTTAGGTGCGTCTTCAACTCCGCGCGAAGGCCGTCGATCGGTTCGAAACCGTCTCTCAGGACGACAAACGCGATCGGCTTGATCAACTTGTCGTCGTCCTCTCGCCCGACGACGGCGCATTCCAACACCGCACCGTGGGTGATGAGCGCCGACTCAACCTCGGTCGGCGACACGAACATGCCGCTGACCTTCAACATGTCGTCACTTCGGCCCGAGTACGTGAAATAGCCGTCATCGTCGACGACGTACGTGTCGCTCGTGGACGTCCAGCGACCTTGAAATATTTTGCGGCTGCGCTCGCGCTGGTTCCAGTAGAAAAGAGCGCTGGTCGGGCCGGCGGCGCCTGCGCCGGCCCGGAGACCTCGATTGTCGCGTTGCGCGCATCACGGTCGATCCGGACGTCGACGTAGCGATAGTGGTAGCCGNNGAGGATGTCGACCCCGAAGTGCCGGCTCCAGCGCTTGCCGATGTCTTCGGGGAGCGCTTCGCCGGCCGAGACGCAACGCCGCAAAGTCGGCAGCCGGTCCGGCAGATCGGGACTCGCCAGCATCGCGACGTAGAGTGTCGGAACGGCATAGAAAAGCGACACGTNNGCCATCAGCACGCTCGTGCCGCCCGACCAAAGCGGAAAGGTCAGGCCGTTGCCGAGTCCATAGGCAAAGAACAGCTTCGCGGCCGAAAAGCTCACGTCGCCGGGTCCCAGGCTGAGCGTCGGACCTGCATAGAGTTCGGCGGTCTGCACCAGGCTCGAGTGGATGTGAACCGTTCCTTTCGGCGCGCCCGTCGAGCCCGACGTGTAGAGCCAAAAGCACATGTCGTCAGGCGTCGTCGCGGCGGCCTCGA
>PMHP01000215.1 GCA_003158195.1 Vulcanimicrobiota bacterium
GACCGATGTTCTGCCTGCCGATGTCGGCAAATGCGTCAAATGCGCCGTTTTGAACGGCGTAAGAATTGGCGCGCACGCGGCCGTCAACCACATAACGATCGCGAGGCCAATATAGCGTGCTACGGCTGCAGCTGAGATGCGCGTCCGCGAACCGTTATTTCTTATTGAGAGTTCCCTCGGGCCAGAGACGTCGGCAGATCCTTCGTCCTGTGCTAAGCACCCAACGTGCGGCCGACTTATCCTGACGCTATGGCACCACGTAATCGGGCGTGCGACCCGGGAGACCGCGCATTCCCGGAGCAGCGAAGTAAGCCGCAAAATGCTTTACATTTGGTACGACCTTCGCATCTGCGGGGAACCATTTGTACGAACCGTTTCGGAACATCACAAAAGTACCTCTGCCGGTTCTGGCAACGTTTACGACGTCCCTAAGGCTTTCACTAACTGCCGTGTTCTGCCCGTTTTCGAGGCTTTGATAACTGACTTCCGTTATGGGTGCACGGTCGACATAAACTCGAGTGCCACGCTGCACCGTCCTCGGAAGCCCAGTCGGATCAATATTTCCCGGGAGGACAACCCGAACAAACGAGTTGGTTTGCCCGATCGCTGGCGTCGCAAACGCAAGAGTTAGAATCGTAAGTACAGCGGTAACCGGTTTTGCGAATTTTGTCATGATTGCACTCCTAACAGTGCGTCGTTGTTGAACCGGACGAATTTGCGGAACTGGACTGCTCCTGAACCGCATCGCTGGTGCCGTTCCACGAACTGTCCGAGTCGGCATAGGTAGGGAAGGCCACCTTAATCACTCCGCTAGAACCGATCTGAGCCACATTGGAAGCGACCTGCGCGTATGTATACACGGCGGCACCGTTGTTGTTATACCCGACACTGTATGTCAAAGTATATGAATTGTAAGCGCCATTATATTTGAGGTCCATTGAGTAGTTCGCATCGTCCTCGACCACATTTAAGTAAATTGGTGCCGTAGCCGGAGTAGCGTGTTTCTGCGGACACGTCGGCCGTCGAAAGACGACGTAGCCGCAATCATTGGGCATAGCCACAGCTCCTAGAAGGATGCTAACCGGGAGCCCGTCGCAGCACGGCTTGCCCGTCTCGCATACCGACTGGGGCTTAACACGAAGCACTGCCGGATTCACGCTTCGATAGTCGTTAAAGACGGTCGAGCGGGTCGTCGCTGCGATCGAAGGAGCCGTTCCGACGGGGTACACCATCGAGGCCACTGCAACCAAAAGAAGCGCTACCAGAAACCGGCGCAAAGGCCTCAACTCGAACCCTCCGTTCGTCAGCGCATCG
Source organism: Vulcanimicrobiota bacterium (assembly GCA_003158195.1). Lineage (GTDB taxonomy): Bacteria > Vulcanimicrobiota > Vulcanimicrobiia > Vulcanimicrobiales > Vulcanimicrobiaceae > Palsibacter > Palsibacter borealis. The sequence continues at coordinate 1,315 of PMHP01000215.1, forward strand.
GCTTGGACGCGGCAAGTGACGTCGATGCCGTCCTAAGTCTTGAGCAGGAATTGAAGGTGCGGCGTCACGCGCGATTCGAGGGCGACGCGACGCACCAATCATAGTCCAAGTGATCTGTGGAAGTCAAATTCTCCTCGTATCACGCCCCTGGACCCGGATCGTGAGGCGGCAGTAAGGTCAGCACGGTTGCGGTCGGCCGCCACGAGCGTACCGACCACATGAAGCAGGGTTGGAGGAAAAAGATGCTTCGGCTAATTCCGATCGTGCTCATGAGCGCGGAGGCCTTCGGCTTTCGCGTACGGTGGAGTGTCTGCGACGTGCTCATCGTGAAACGCTCGTTAGAATGCCTCGAAAAGAACACGCGCCACATCCGCTAAGGCGCCGGGTGGCCTTTCATCCAGTCGGCAAGGAGCGCATCGCATCGGGCATCCCGGGATACATCTCCTGGAACCCGCGGCCGTACGCCGTCGTGCCGGTTGTCGCCGCGCAGTGGATGGACCGAGCCATATACGTACCCGCCGGCGCCGCCCACGAGGACCAGAACGACGCACGATACTCGGCGATGATTGCTCGGCGCATGATCAGCGGATCGCGCGTCCATTTCGAGCGCTCCGCCATGGCGTTAGCGAGATACTCGTGCATGACGTCTTCGGTGACTGCAATCAAGTGAATGCACTGCTTCTCGATCTGCTTAAGAGCCTTGGGCTTTAACGACGCGCTCGGCGGTCGAGCGCGCGAGCTGCTCGGCGTCGCGAAACGTTTTGGATACGACGCCTTTTGGCAATCTCAGGAAGCATCTGCATCTCGTCGACCGCGCGGTCGATTCTCGGCGGTCATCGACTCGGTCGCGTCGCCGATCCGTGAGGGCACTGAGGCGACGAGCTCCTGAAGATAGCCAAGGACCGCGGCAAGGCCCTCGTTGTCGGGGCGCATGCCGAGGTTGACGATGGTGCTAAGCGCATCGATCTTGCAGCGCATCGTCGACGCATTGGAGCGTCCGGGCGAGAAACGTCGTTATCTGCGAGGAGCGAGCGCTCGGCGATCGCGGGCCCCACACCCTCGAGCGCGAGATTGGGCCACGAGGTCTGGGTCACGACGCGCGCGGCCCTTCGACTGCGCTCGGTCCGCTCGCTTCGCTAAGGTGAAATACCAGCTTTGTCACGCTGAACCCGTCGAAGCGCCGCCGGAGTCGACGCGACGGCGGTCCTTCGACTTCGGGCCTACGGCCCTACGCTCAGGATGACAAATTTTCATCCGCTTCCATGCGGCCCTATGGGCCATGTACAACTCAGGGTGATGCTTCTTGGGACGATCGCAGTCATCACGTTGGCCAGCGCCGTGACAGTCGACAGGTTCGCGCAAGCGCCGGGCTAACACTTTGACCGAGCACATATCTCCACCGGAGCCGGCTATTGCGCGTTGTTTGTGTAGGCGGTGGTCCCGCGGGGCTTTTCTTTTCGGCCCTGCTTAAGCGCGCGCGGCCGGAGGTCGAGGTCACGGTGTTCGAGCGGAATCGGGTCGGCGACACGTTTGGGTGGGGTGTCGTGTTCTCCGACCAAACGCTCGAGCGGATTGCGGCCGCGGATCCCGTGGCCCACGCGGCGATCGAGGAGGCCTTCGTTCACTGGGACGACATCGAGATCCATTTTCGCGGACGCGTCCTGCGCACCGGCGGACAGGGATTTGCGGGAATCGCGCGGCGGCAGCTGATCGAGATCCTCTACGAGCGGGCGAAAGCGGTGGGTGTCGACTTGCGCTTCGGCACCGAGATTGCCGATCCGAAAGCGTTGGAAGCGGACGTCGTCGTCGCGGCCGACGGCGCAAACAGCCTCGTGCGACGAGCGCACGAGCGGCAGTTCGGAACGGTTTCCCAAACGCGCAAGTGCCGCTATATTTGGCTCGGCACGCACCGCCGGTTCGATGCGTTCACGTTCGCGTTCGAGGAAACGCCGTGGGGCTGGTTTCAGCTCCACGCCTATCAGTTCGAGCCAAACACCGGGACGGCGATCGTCGAGTGCCGCGAAGAGACGTGGCACGCTGCCGGCCTCGAGGCGGCCGGAACCGAGCAATCGCTGCGTTTTTGCGAACGCCTCTTCGCGGCGTACTTGGACGGCCGGCCGCTGATGAGCAACGCGCAGCACCTCGCGCAACCCTGGCTGCGGTTTACGAACGTTTCGAACGAGCGCTGGTCGTTCGAGAACGTCGTGCTGCTGGGCGACGCGGCCCACACCGCGCATTTCTCGATCGGCTCGGGAACGAAACTGGCGATGGAAGATGCCGCGACGCTCGCGGCAGCGCTTGCCCGCGACGGCAGCCCCTCGGCGGCATTCGAAGCGTACGAGGCCGAGCGCCGGATCGAAGTCCTGCGCCTCCAGAATGCGGCGCGCAATAGCCTCGAGTGGTTTGAGAACGTCGCGCGCTACGCAAAGCTCGAACCGGAACAGTTCGCCTATAGTTTGCTGACGCGCAGCCAGCGAATCGGTCACGAAAACCTGCGCCTGCGCGATCGCACCTACGTCGACGGGATCGAGACGTGGCTCGCGGCACAGAGCGGCGCGCGCGAACCGGTCCCGCCGATGTTCACGCCGTTTCGGCTGCGCGGCCTCGAGCTCCGCAATCGGGTCGTCGTCTCGCCGATGGCGATGTACTCGTGCGTCGACGGGACGCCGGATGATTTTTACCTCGTCCACCTCGGCGCGCGCGCGCAGGGCGGGGCCGGGCTCGTGTTCACCGAGATGACCGCTCCGTCGGCCGAGGGGCGCATCTCGCCCGGCTGTGCCGGGATGTACGCGGCCGAGCACGAGGTCGCGTGGGGACGCATCGTCGCGTTCGTTCACGAGCGCACCGCGGCGAAGATCGGATTGCAGCTCGGTCATTCCGGACCGAAAGGCTCGACGCAGCTCGGCTGGGAGGAGATCGACGAGCCGCTGCGCGACGGGAACTGGGAGGTTTTCGGGCCATCGACGGTCGCCTACGGTCCACAAAACCAACGGCCGCGCGAGATGTCGCGCGCCGACATGGAGCGCGTGAAAGCCGACTTCGTGCGCGCCGCCGAGATGGGCGCGCGCTGCGGGTTCGACGTTCTGGAATTGCACTGCGCGCACGGGTACTTGCTTTCGAGCTTCATCACGCCGCTGTTGAACGTGCGGTCCGACGAGTACGGCGGATCGCTTGCGAATCGGCTGCGTTTTCCGCTCGAAGTGTTTGCGGCGCTGCGCGCGGTTTGGCCGGCGGAGCGCCCGATGTCGGTGCGCATCTCGGCGACCGATTGGGTTCCGGGCGGCATCGCGCCCGAGGATGCGGTCGAGATCGCGCGCGCCTTCCATGCCGCGGGCGCGGATCTGATCGACGTCTCCGCGGGCCAAACCTCGCGCGACGCGCTTCCCGTCTACGGGCGGATGTTTCAAACGCCGTTCGCCGATCGCATTCGCAACGAGCTGGGGATCGCGACGATGGCCGTCGGCAACATCTACGAGCCCGACCACGTCAACGGGATCGTCGCCGCCGGGCGCGCCGACCTCTGCGCGATCGCGCGCGGGCACCTCGCCGATCCGTATTGGACGCTGCACGCCGCCGCGAAGCTCGGCTATCGCGGCGTCGAATGGCCCAAGCCGTATCTTGCCGGACGCGATCAGTATGTGCGCAACCTCGAGCGCGAGCAGACGGCCGGCGTGCTGTGAGGCATGACCTGCGCGACCGGGTCGCGACGATCACACTCGATCGGCCCGAACGCAAGAACCCGCTGACGTTCGAACTTTACGCGGAGCTGCGCGACTTCTTCCGCGCCCTGTCCGCTCAGCCGGAGGTGCGCGCGGTCGTCATCACCGGC
>PMHP01000019.1 GCA_003158195.1 Vulcanimicrobiota bacterium
CGACGCCGAGCCCGACGCCGAGCCCGACGCCGACCAAGTCGCCGACGCCGTCGCCGACCCCGACCGTGAGCCCGACGCCGACGAAGTCGCCGACGCCGAGCCCGACGCCGACCATATCGCCGACACCGTCGCCGACCCCGACGGCGAGCCCGACCCATTCGCCCACGCCGGTCCCGACCAAGACGCCGACGCCGAGCCCGACGCCGACCGTCAGCCCAACCCCGTCGCCGACCCCGACACGGAGCCCGACGCCGAGCCCAAGCCCGACACCGAGCCCGAGCCCGACAGCGTCGCCGACCAGGGCACCGACACCGACACCGTCGCCGACACCGAACCCGGACGGTACGCCACCGGGCGGCTCGAACTCCTAAGCCGGCACGACCCAAAGTGAAGCCCGCTGCTCCGGCAGCGGGCTTCTTCCGTTGCGTCGAAAGGGCGGCGCATGGACGAATACGTGGACGCGCGGCTCGATCGGGTCGAGAAACTTCTCACGTTCCCAACCCTGATCACCGTCGGCGCGCTTCTCGTGCTCTTACTACTTCCGCTCGTGGCCGACTTGAATCCAAGACACCAGGCGATCGTGTGGGACCTGCAGGTCGTCGTCGGACTGGTCTTCGTCGTCGAGTACCTCATCCGGTTGACGATCGCGCAGAAGAAGGCGCGCTTCATGCGTTCGAATATGATCGACACTGCGGTCGCGATAACGTCGGTCTTGCTTCCGCTGTTGCCGGACCTGCGTTTCTTGCTCGTCTTGCGCGTCGTCAGCGCGATCAGCTTGATCTTGGAAGTTGGTAAGGACCTCCAGCATCTTTTCCGGGTCAGAAACATCCCCTACGCCCTCATCGGCGCGTCGCTCGTGGTCCTCGTGTGTGGCGTGCTCGAATACCACTACGAGAACCCGGCCAAAGGCAGCAACATCAACTCGCTCGGCGACGGGGTTTGGTGGGGCGTGGTCACGATGTCGACGGTCGGCTACGGCGACAAATACCCGATCACGACGGAAGGGCGCGCGATTGCCGTCGTGTTGATGATGCTCGGGCCGGTGTTTCTCGGCATCCTCTACGCGGGGCTCACGACGATGTTCATGCGTCCGACCCAAGAGGAGCTCGCGGCGCAGCATCGCGCCGACGACGAACGGTTGGCGCGGGTCGTCGAACAAAGCGTGGCCGACCACGTGCGCCCGCTCAGCGAGAAACTCGACCACGCCCTCGGACTCTTGGAAGCGAAAGGACCCCAGCCTTAGGGGACGATCACGGCCGCGCCGTCGAGCGCGTCCGCTTTCACGGCCAAAAGCGCCTCGCCCGCGCGCTCGAGCGGGTAGACCGTCACCTCGGAGGTCAAGCCGATTTGGGCTGCCAGCGCGATGAAATCGCGCGCGTCTTGGCGGGTCATGTTCGCGACGCTGCGGATCTCGCGCTCGCCCCAAAGCAGCGAATCGTAGTCGAACTCCGGCATGCGGTCGAGGTGGATCGCGTTGATCGCGACGACCCCGCCCTTGCGCAGCGCACCGAGCGCTGCGACGACCACGTCGCCCGCGGGCGCGAACGTGATCGCGCGGTCGAGCGGCTGCGGCGGGCGCTCGAGCGGGCCCCCGATCCAATCGGCGCCGCGCGCCGCGGCGAACGCGCGATGCTTCTCGCCGCGCGTCGCGACCGATACGCGGCAGTTCCAGGCTTTCAGCACCGGCAGCGCGAGGTGGGCCGACGCGCCGAAGCCGTAGAGGCCGACGTGTTCTCCCGCTTGCACGCCCGCAACCCGCAATGCGCGAAAACCGATGATCCCGGCGCACAGCAAGGGCGCGGCGTGAACGTCGTCGATCGCATCTGGGAGCGTGTGGACGAAGTCCGCGCGGGCGACGGCGTATTCGGCATAGCCGCCGTCGACGTCGTATCCCGTAAAGGTCGGAGCGTCGCACAGATTCTCGCGGCCCATCGTGCAGTAGCGGCACGTTCCGTCGGTTCCACCGAGCCACGAGACGCCCACCCGTGCGCCGGTTTGCAATGCGACGCCCGCACCGCACGCGACGACGCGTCCGACGATCTGGTGCCCGGGGACGAGCGGCGTCCGGTGCGGCTGCAACTCGCCCTCGACGATATGAAGATCGGTGCGGCACACGCCGCAGGCCGCGACGCGGAGCAGAACCGCGCCGTCGCCCGGCTCGGGAATATCGCGCTCCTCGATGCGTAAGCGGTCCGCTGTCGCGGGTCCGGTCGCGTGAAGAACCGCAGCTCTCTGCTTCGGCATCCTGCTTATTCCGCGGCTGTCTCCGTGAAGACGCGGCTTTGGCGAAAATCGCTTTCCTCGAGGGCTTTCAACTCGGCCGGCGTCACCGTGCCGCCGCGTTCGAACAGCCGCGTCGCTTGGCGCAATCGGGCCCGGTCGATCGCGTTTCGAACGCTGCGCGCGTTCGCGAAATGCGGCTGCTGCTTGCGCCGCTCGATGTACTCTTCGAATGCGGCCCGTGCCTCGGGCGTGAACTCGTAGTTGAGCTGAGCGAGCATCAACTGCGCGATCGCGAGCAATTCCTCGTCCGAGTAATCCGGAAAGTCGATGTGGTTCGCGACCCGCGAGCTCAAGCCGGGATTGCTTGCGAAGAACGTGTCCATCCGGTCTTTGTAGCCGGCGAAGATCACGACGAGATCTTCACGCTGGTTTTCCATTACCTGCAGCAAGATCTCAATCGCTTCGCCGCCGTAGTCGCGTTCGTTTTCGGGTTTGTAGAGGTAGTAGGCTTCGTCGACGAAGAGCACGCCGCCCATAGCGCGCTTGAGCACCTCGCGCGTCTTGGGGGCCGTGTGGCCGATATATTGGCCGACGAGGTCGTCGCGCGTCGCTACGACGAGGTGGCCCTTGCGAATGTAGCCCAGGCGGTGCAGTACCTCGGCCATTCGCATCGCGACCGTCGTCTTGCCCGTCCCTGGGCGCCCGGTGAACGACATGTGCAGCGGCGGCGGCTCGGTCGCAAGGCCGACGCTGGTACGGAGTTTGTCGATCAGCAGGAGGTGTGCGATCTGCCGGATGCGCGTTTTGACCGGTTCGAGCCCGACGAGTTCGCGGTCGAGCTTATCGAGAACCGCTCCGACGTTCGAGGCGCGATACGCTTCGCTCAGATCGAGATTTGGCGGGACGGGGACGGGGACGGGCGATTCCATTACCGGGTACCGTTCGCCACGCGACGTCGCTTACTTGTAGCGTTCGCCGTGGGGCTTGTCGGCCGCGTACGGATGAATCGTGTACTTGATCTGACGGTCTTTGTCCGTGGTGCGCTCGAGGCGGAAGCCGGGCTCGATCGGCGGCCGGCCGACGATGAACGACAGCGCCGTCGTCTGACGGCCGCGCCGCGCGTCGTACGCGTTGACCTTGACGTATTCGTTCGGATGTTCGGCGACCGCGCGGCGCACGTCGTCCATGACCGCGGCAGCGTCCTTGAGATCGAACATCGGCAGGCCGTACATCTCCCAATAGGCGTTGCGCGGATGCGGGTCGTCCGTGAACTCGATCGAGATCGGCCAGTCGTTGTCAAGCGCGTACTGCACTTGCGCGGCGATCTGCTCGTCGGTCAGGTCGGGTAAGAACGAAAACGTTCCTTGGGTGATTCTCATTGGCAACCTACTCCTTCTTGTGTCATCCTGAGCGGAGGCGCGAAGCGCCGCAGTCGAAGGACCGCCGTGACTTCGGAAACACCGGTCGCCCTTCGACNNTAGTTGAACGTGATGTCCTTCCAGATTTCGAGCGCGCGCGCGAGCGGCTTGCACGACTTGGCCGCGTCTTCGAGAATCTGCGGACCTTCGCTCATATAGTCGCGTCCCTCGTTGCGCGCGAGGATCATCGCCTCGAGCGCTACGCGGTTTGCGATTGCGCCGGCAGCGATGCCGTCTGGATGCCCGATCGTGCCGCCGCCGAATTGCAGCACGACGTCCTCACCCAAATGATGCAGAAGCTGATGCATCTGTCCCGCGTGGATGCCGCCCGAAGCGACCGGCATCACCGCGCCGAGCGCGCACCAGTCCTGATCGAAGTACACGCCGTGCAACGGATTCGCCGGGATGAAATCCTTGCGCAGAATATCGTAGAAACCGGCGGTCGTGTTGGGATCGCCCTCGAGCTTCCCGACGACGGTTCCGGCGTGGACGTGGTCGACCCCGAGTAACCTGCACCACTTGCCGATCACGCGAAAGCTCACGCCATGACTCTTCTGCCGCGTGTAGGTGCCGTGGCCCGCGCGATGGAGATGCAGGATCATGCCGTTTCGGCGCGCCCACTTCGACATCGAGGCCATCGCGGTGTAGCCGACCGTTAGATCTTCCATGATGATGATGCTGCCGATTTCCTTCGCGAACTCGGCGCGCTCGTACATGTCTTCCATCGTCGCCGCGGTCACGTTTAAGTAATGGCCTTTTACTTCGCCGCTCGCGGCTTCGGCGCGGTTGACCGCTTCCATGCAGAAGAGATAGCGATCGCGCCAGCGCATGAAGGGTTGCGAGTTGATGTTCTCATCATCTTTGGTGAAGTCGAGCCCGCCCTTGAGCGCTTCGTACACGACGCGCCCGTAGTTCTTTGCCGACAGACCGAGCTTCGGTTTGACCGTCGCTCCTAGGAGCGGACGTCCGTACTTGTTGAGATATTCGCGCTCCATCACGATCCCGTGCGGCGGCCCGGGGAACGTCTTGACGTAGGCGACCGGGATGCGCATGTCCTCGAGCCGCAGCGCCTTCAAAGCTTTGAAACCGAAGACGTTGCCGATAATCGACGAGGTGAGATTCGCGATCGAGCCTTCTTCAAACAAGTCGATGTCGTAGGCGATCAGCGCAATGAACTGCTCGGGATTGCCCGGGACCGGATCACAGCGATAGGCCTTGGCCTGATAGCGCGAATGATCGGTCAGCCGGTCGGTCCAGACGACGGTCCAGGTCGCCGTGGACGATTCGCCCGCGACCGCGGCCGCAGCCTCGATCGGGTCGATACCGGGTTGCGGCGTGATCCGGAAGGCGCAGAGCACGTCGGTCGGTTTGGGCTCGTAATCGGCATCCCAGTAACCCATCTCGGCGTACGGGGTAACGCCGGAGTCCCAACGGCCCTTAACTGCAGGCGGTGCGGTGACGCTGGGGCTTGGTTGCAGATCGGAAAGCATCGGGTTTACCACCTCGCAAGCGATGTCAGGTTAGAGGCCGATCATGGCACCTCTATTCCATAAATGTCAAATACGATTTTCGTGGTGAACGATAATGATAAGATTATGTATCGCCCGCAGTGCTGCATCTATGGCCTCAAGCGCGCGCAAAGTCGCCCGTGTCGCACAGGTAGTCGACGAAGCGGGCAGCGCCCGGCGAAAGCTCCCGATCCGAACTCGCCAGGACGTGCCAGGGTCGCAAAAGCGGCGTCGCCGGGGTCGCGACGATCTCGAGGCGGCCGTCGGCGACGTCGCGGGTGATCGCGTCGCGCGCGAGCAGCGCGACCCCAAGCCCGCAGCGAGCACCCTCGCGGATCGCGCCGTTGGAGCCGATCGTCAGCCGGGGCGGTGCGATCCCGAGCGTCTCCAAGAACTCCTCGGTCGTGAAACGCGTGCCCGAGCCGGCCTCACGCAAGAGCCAGGTCTCACGCCCGAGGCCCTGCAGATCGTGCTTACCGTCGCCCGCGCGCGCGACGACGACGAGCTCGTTGGGACGCGTCGCAAGCGTCCGAAAGGCCGCGCCTTGCGGCGGCCGGCCTGCGAGCGCAAGCTCGACCTCCCAATTTGCGAGCAGATCCCAGACGTGGGAGCGATTCGCAACCTCGAGCTCGACCTCAATGCTCGCGAACTGCACGCGAAAACCCCGAAGCAGTTCCGGGAGAAGATGCTCCGCAGCCGTCGTGACCGCGGCAATCCGGAGATGCGCTGCGAGGGCCTCGGCCGCCGTTCGGGCCTCACGCATCCCCTCGTCGATCAGGGCCAAGATGCGGCGGGAGTAGCGTTCCATGGTCTTGCCCGGCTCGGTCAGCCGAACCCCGCGGCCGTCGCGCTCGAACAGCGGCGCGCCGACCTCGCGCTGGAGCGTCCCCAAAGCCGCGGAGACCGCGGGCTGAGAAACGATCAGCCGCTCGGCCGCCGCGCGGACCGATCCGCAACTTGCGACCGTCACGAACGTTCGGAGTTGGTGCAGCGATGGCATAACTTTTTCCTTACGGGTTGGCGGCAAAATTGTATTTGACTTTTATTGGTCCGGGTGGGATGATCCCGCCACACCCCGCCAAGCATCGCGGCGCACCCCTCCATTGTCATCCTGAGCGGAGCGCTGAAGGCGCGCAGTCGAAGGACCAACGGCGTGTGGCCCCTCGACAGACTCGGGGTGACAAGCCGTGCCGAGTTCGCGGCGATCAAAAAAAGCCGGAGGGACGATGCCGCACAGGACCCCGACTTTCAGCAAATTCATCATCGAAGATCAGCGCCGGACGCCCGATCGGGATCCGAACTTGACCGCCTTGCTCAACGATATTCAGACCGCGTGCAAGTACATCGCTACGGCGGTCGCTCGGGGTGCGCTGAATGACGACACCGCGGTCGAGGCTCAGACGAACATCCAGGGCGAACGCCAGAAACCGCTCGACGTGATCTCCAACGAGATCATGCTGCGCGAATGCGAGTGGGGCGGAAAGCTTTGCGGCATGGTTTCCGAGGAGATGGAGGAGCCGTACGCGATCCCGCATGCGTACCCGCGCGGCGACTATCTCTTGGTATTCGATCCGCTGGACGGCTCGTCGAATCTCGACGTCAACGTGACCGTCGGAACGATCTTTTCGGTACTGCGCGCGCCGGCCGGGACGGAGCAGCCGACGGCCGAGACGTTCTTGCAGCCCGGCACGAGCCAAGTCGCTGCCGGCTTCGCGCTGTACGGGCCGGCCTCGATGATCGTCATTTCGCTCGGCGCGGGTGTCCACGGCTTTACGCTCGATCCCGAAATCGGCGCCTACACGCTCACCCATCCCGACATGCGCATCCCAACCGAAACGTGCGAGTTTGCGATCAACGCGTCGAACGAGCGGTTTTGGGAGCCGCCCGTCCGCCACTACGTGAGCGAATGCATCCAGGGGAAGGCCGGTCCGCGTGAGGTCGACTTCAACATGCGCTGGGTGGCCTCGGCCGTCGCCGACGTTTTCCGCATCCTCGTGCGCGGCGGCCTCTTCATGTACCCGCGCGACATGAAGGATCCGTCGAAGCCGGGCCGGTTGCGCCTCATGTACGAAGCGAATCCGATGGCGATGATCGTCGAGCAGGCCGGCGGCGCCGCATCGACCGGGCGCGAACGCATCCTCGATATCGTCCCGCGCGACGTGCACGAACGCGTCCCGGTGATTCTTGGATCCCGTAGCGAAGTCGAGCGTGTCGTCGCCTACCACCAAGCATACGACAACGGCGAGGATCTCGTGTTCTCGACCCCGCTCTTCAAAAATCGCTCGCTGCTGCGCGTTCTCGCGTAATCATTCCCAAAGGGATCGACCGATGTCCGTAAAGTATCCAATCATTTCCATCACCGGATCGTCCGGCGCCGGCACGACGACCGTGCGCTCGACCTTTCAGCAAATTTTTCGCCGCGAGAAGATCGACGCAGCGGTGATCGAGGGCGACGCCTTTCATCGCTACAATCGGGCCGAGATGCGGGCCGCGCTCGAGCGCGCGCACACGGACGGCGACAATCATTTCAGTCATTTCGGGCCGGACGGGAACTTGTTGGCCGAGCTTGAGGCGCTCTTTCGCTCGTACGGCGAAACGGGAACCGGCCGCGTGCGGAAATATCTGCACGACGAGATCGACTCCGCCGCGTACGGACAGGAGCCCGGGACGTTCACCCCGTGGGAGGACCTCGCTCCGGGGACCGACGTGCTTTTTTACGAAGGTTTGCACGGTGCCGTCGCGACCAGCGACGTCGACGTCGCGCAGCACGTCGATCTGCTCGTCGGGGTCGTCCCGTCGATCAACCTCGAATGGATTCAGAAGCTCCATCGCGACAAGAGCGCGCGCGGTCATTCGCACGAAGCGATCGTCGACACGATCCTGCGCCGCATGCCGGACTATGTGAAATACGTCTGCCCGCAGTTCTCGCGAACCGACGTCAACTTCCAGCGCGTGCCGATCGTCGACACGTCCAACCCGTTCGTCGCGCGAACGATCCCGAGCGCCGACGAGAGCATGCTCGTGATCCGTTTCCGCAACTCGAAGGGAATCGATTTTCCGTACCTCTTGTCGATGCTGCACGATTCGTTCATGTCACGCCCGAACACGATCGTCTGCCCCGGCGGCAAGATGGACCTCGCAATGCAACTGATCTTCACCCCGATGATCCTGCGCCTAATGGACCGCCGGAAGCGCCACTCGGGCTTCCCCATGCCGGCGAACGACGGGCGCAGCGCCATCGAGGAACTCACCGTCGGCGCATAGCGCTACGCGGAAAGTGAAATGAGGCGTCGAAGCTTGCAGCGGGGGTAATGGAAATGCTGAAAGCCGGGGACCGAGTCTTCATTGACGGAACCGACGAAGAGGGCACGGTAAAAGAGGTTCATCCACACGAGGTCATCGTCCGCGTCAAGACGACGCAAGGCCACGAGGACCGAAAATTCACGCACGAAGATTTGCGCCTCGATCCCACCATGAACGAAGCCACCGGTTTCATCGATCACTAAGGCGCGTAGACGAAGGGCCGACGGTGCGAGTTCANNGCGGCGTCGCAATGTTGCGAACTGATTCCGCTCGGTTGGTGCATGTCGAGTACGAAGGCTAGGTGCGTCGTATTGTTGCCGGCGTCGGCCGCGCGCACGAAGGAATAGACGAAGTTGTAGGATTCGCCGGTTTTGAGCGGCGGAAGTCCCTTCTCGCCGACCTTGTTGCCGTCTTGAAAGATGTCGACCGACTGCAGCACGTTGCCGCCCTGGGAATCCTGGCCGCGGTTTACTACGGTGACGGCGAGTTGGTATCGATTGACGTCGCCGTCCGGGTTGACGCTCTGGACGGCTACCGAAGTAATTGCCGGATCGGCGCCGGAGCACGGCGCCTGGGCTACTTGGTTTTGCGTCACCGTCAGCGCGAGGAGGAGCGTTGCAAACATAGCGTGGTTCCTTTCAGCCGTTTGTCGCCCGTGGTTATACCCGCGCTCGTCGCTTGCTCGTCCACAGAATCAAGGAGGCAGGTGCGCTGCCGTGCGCCGGTCGATCATTCGACGAGCGTCGTGCGCTTCACGTCGAGCGGATGATCGATGAGCCTCTCCATTTTTTCGATGAAACTCGTCGTGTGCGGCAACGCGGCGTGAAGTTCAAACGCCTCCTCGTCGACGAAACACGAGTGAATGTAGAACAGTCGCCGATCGCGCGTCGATCGAAACGCGTGGATGTTTAAGCATCCGGGCTCCGCGCGCGTGGCTTTGATCTGAGCGGGCAGTTCGACTTCGATCTCGTCCTCGCAACCCTCCAGAGCATGGAAGCGAGCGAAAATGAACAGCTCCATGCATCAGACTAGTCTGAAGCGGAGCTCACCCAGCTTCGAAATGCGCGTCGTGACGCGATCTCCCGCCTTGAGCCAGATTTGTTTGTCTTTCGGATAGCCGAGAATCACGCCGCTCGGCGTACCGCTAAAAATCACGTCGCCCGGCTCGAGCGTGATGTACTGCGAGGTGTAGCTGATGATCTTCGCGCACGAGAAAATCATCTGCGAGGTATTCATATCCTGGCGCGGTGCCGTCTCGTCGTTCACGAACGTCTGAATCTGCAGGGTCTGCGGATCGGGAATTTGATCGGCGGTCACGAGCCACGGGCCAATCGGCGCGAATTGGTCGGGAGTCTTTCCGGTCATCCACTGCGAGGTGCGCAGTTGCAGATCCCGCGCGCTGAAGTCGTTGCCCGTCGTATAGCCGAAGACGTACGAAAGCGCATCAGCCTCGGAGACGTTGCGCGCGGTCTTGCCCACGATCAGGACGAGCTCGGATTCATAGTCAAACTGCTCTGCGTTAAGCGTCGAAACCGCAACCGTGCCCATATGGCGGTTCAGAGCGGTGTTGTACTTATTGAACAGATCGGGAAATGCCGGAATCTTCTCGCCGGTCTCGGCTATGTGCGCTCGATAATTGAGCCCCACGCACAGGATCTTCTTCGGCGCCGAGACAAGCGGGGCGAATTCAACCTCGGCTTCGTTCTTAAGCGCGCTCGGCGGTGCTTGCGTGGCGATGCGCGCGAGCGCGGCGACGTCACCGCGGCCCCCGACAACGTCCTCGATCGTCCGCGGGGGCGAGGCGACACCCAGCGCAATCGCCGCGCGTTCCACGTCGACGATGCCTTGGCCCGTCCGGATGCCGAGATGGCCGGAGCCCTCATACCGTAAGGTGGTGAAGGTCAACCCTCGGACCGATGTTGCCACCTCGCTCGGCGAAGCAGCCGGCGTTTCTACGGGCGAGGTCGTGACCGCGGCGACAGCCGCTACAGTTCCGCCCAGAAACGTCTTCCGCGAAAAGCCCATCGCGCGAACCTCCCGAAGTAGAGTCAAGACCTTGGCCGCGCGGCGCTTCATACCTGGGTGTCAGGCCGGCTCGTGCGCGCGAGGACGTCATGATCTTCACCCGAACCGGCGCAGCATGCCGTGGCCCCCGTGGCGCAAGGAGCGTTGGTACGCGCAGCACGGCGAAGACCGCCGTCTCGCTGCGCTGCTCGCCGGCCGGCGGCGCGGCTTCTACGTCGACGTCGGTGCGTGGGACCCGACGCAAGACTCGGTGACGAAGCACTTCTACGATCGCGGCTGGCGCGGCGTGAACGTCGAGCCCCACCCCGCACGCCACGCGCTCCTGGTCGCGCAGCGGCGGCGCGACGTCAATCTGCGCGTCGCGCTCGGTGCGGAACGAGGTGAGCGCAGCCTAACGCTCGTCGGCGCGACCGGCCTTGCGACGTTCGAACCGGCGTTCGCGGAAAACGCGGAACGGTGGGTCACGGCGAACCGCCCTGCGCCCGCCGCGGTCTCGCGAATTCTCGTTGAGGTCGTCACCCTCGCCGACGTCTGCCGCGCGCACGTCCCTCCCGCGACCGCGATCGATTTTCTCAAGATCGATGTCGAAGGCTGGGAAGAACAGGTTCTGCGCGGCGGCGACTGGGATGCATATCGGCCGGAGATCCTCGTGATCGAAGCCGTCGCGCCGCTCTCCGACATTCCGGCCTGGGCATCGTGGGACGGCTTCGTCCGCGCACAGCGCTATGCGTTCATCGAGTTCGACGGCCTTAACCGCTGGTACCGCCGCGAGCGCTGAGCAGCCCGTCGTCGCGCGCGCTTATTTGATCGAAGGACCCGCAAATCGCGCGACGGCTTTCTGCTCTGATTGAAATCCGTCCCCAAACCGAGCGGGGGGGCGAAAGACCACGCTCTCGGGTTCCAATGGGCGCCGGTCGCGAGATCCACGAATGCTCGCCGGCAGAAGCCGCACTTCGGTATCAAATCGCCAGCGGCGACCGATGAAATCTTTCGCTGAGTCAGGCCCAACCGGAGGCGAGAAGAAGTAGCCCTGGCCGAACTCGCAGCCGAGACGCCGAAGGGTCGCCAGCTGTCCCTCGGTTTCGATCCCCTCCGCCAAGGCGGTGAGGCCGAGGTTGTGCGCGAGCGTAACGATCGTTCGCGCGATTTCCGCGCTGCACGGATCTGACGATATCTTACCCACGAAGGAGCGATCGACTTTGAGAACCTTCAAGGGAAACCGCGTCAAGTAGCTGAGCGACGAGTAGCCGGTTCCGAAATCGTCGATGTACAACTCGACGCCGATTTCGGCGAGCTTCGCTGCGGTCGCTGCCGTCGTGTCGAAGCGTTCGATCAGCACGGTCTCTGTGATTTCCAATTTGAGGCTCGCCGGCGTTAAGTTATTGCATCGCAATGCGTCTCTAATCTCGTGGAGGAGGGTTTCGCTTGCGAACTGCTTACTCGAAAGGTTGACGCTCATCGTCAGGTTCGCGTCGTCGTACTCGACTTGCCATTCTCGGAGCTGCCGCGATGCTTCACGAAGTACCCAACGATCGATTTGTAAGATGAGGCCGATATTCTCGGCTTCGGCAATGAAATCCGCAGGTGGCAGGAGGCCGCGCTCCGGATGATTCCAGCGAACCAGCGCTTCGAAACCTAGCACGCGGCCATGTTGGAGCGATACGATCGGCTGATAGTTTATCGAGAGCTCTTCCCGCGAAATCGCTCGGCGGAGGTCCATCTGGAGATCGAGGAGACGGACGGCGCGCGCGTGCATCTCGGAGTCGAACAAAACGTGCCGAGCGCGTCCGCCCGACTTCGCCTCGTACATCGCCGTGTCGGCGTCACGCAAGATTTGCTCGGGCTTATCGTACAGCGACGAACCAACGGCGATTCCCATGCTCGCCGTCGTATAGACCTCGAAGCCGTCGAGAAAAATCGGATGCTGGAGCGCCGCGTGGACGCGAGCGGCGATGCGCATGGCATCGGCTGCTTCGTGAACTTCGGAAAGCAGAATCGTAAACTCGTCCCCGCCTAAGCGCGCGACGACGTCCTCCGGCCGCACGCAGCGTTCGAGTATCCGTGCGACGTGCACGAGCATCCCATCCGCGATGACGTGCCCCAGACTGTCATTGACGATCTTGAAGCGGTCGAGGTCGAGGAAGATTATCGCGAACCGGCTCTCGGGATGGCGTTTCGCGTGAGCGATCGATCTGCGCAGACAGTCGCAGAAAAAGGCGCGGTTCGGTAGTTGCGTAAGCTCGTCGTGGAAGGCTTGTCGCTTGATCGTCTGCTCGGCTCGATTTTGCGCGGTAATGTCTTGAGCGATCTTCACGAAGCCGCGCGGATTCCCGTCGGCGTCGGGTTTGAGCCGCGTCATGTGTCCGCTCGCGTAAAACATCGCCCCATTGCGACGCTGGTGCCATCCTTCATCCTGAGCGTGGCCGTCTTTCGCAGCCGCCGCGATCTCAGCCTCGGGGATTCCGCGAGCGACGGCTTCCGGCGTGTAGATGAGCGAGAAGTGTTTACCGACGATCTCGGCCTCTTGATAGCCGAAGAGATGTTCGGCGCCGGAGTTCCACAGTAGGATCCTGCCGTCCAGGTCGAGGGAGAAGATTGCGTAGTCGGTGACGCCCTCGATCAATAAGCTTAGACGCTCCTCGCTCTCGCGCAGATGCTCTTCTGCATCGTGGCGCGCCGTGGAGTCACGAACGACCTTGGCAAATCCGGTGACGGCGCCGCTTTCGTCGCGGAGCGCGTGTACGGAATCGGCGCACCAGAAGCGGCTCCCGTCCTTACGAAGATGCCAGCCCTCCGCCGACTGGATGCCGAATGTTAACGCCGCTTGTAACTCGGCGTTGGGCCGTCCCTTCGCGACGTCCTCGCCCGTGAAAAGCAAGGAATAGTGACGTCCGAGCGTCTCCCCAGAAGTATACCCAAACGTGTGCTCCGCGCCGGAATTCCAACTCGCGATGTTTCCGTCGACGGTGAGCGCGATGATCGCGTAATCCGTTAAGCCGTTGATCAGTTGGCGGTGCTGGTCGAGCGGCTCGGTCCCCGGCGCGCGCCCGTTTCGATAGTGGGCAATGCGGTCGCGCGAGCGCACTAGACGGTCACGACTTCAGTTCGCAGCTCGACCCGGCGCCGATCGAACCTTGCGCAATTCCCGGACGTGCAAAATAATGATCGTAAGCGATCGTAAGAGAAACTGCCGCACAGCGAGTTCATTATTCCTATCGATCTGAGAGGCCGCGAAGGTTACTGGATCTGAAAGCGTATGATCCGCCACGGAGGTTGTCTGTACCAATTCGTACGGATAGTCCCAAGTGTGACGTCGCCGCTTGGGCGAACACAAAAAACGCATTACGAGGCGGTCGCGCAACACAGCACCACGCGGCGATCGCTAGCGACCTCCCGGGTTTGTAATGAGCGATCCACCAGCAACGGGGATGCTGACGGCGCCGTCTCCCAAGGCGCTGCCGCCTGCCAATGTCCGGCCGGTGAACGCGGTAGCGTTTTACGGTGACCGAGGAATACGCGAACACATCCCCATCGATCCTGAGATGCCGGATCTTACGGACGTAAAGCGTATGATCTACTATGAAAACTGTCTGTACCAATCCGTACGGATCGCTTCAGATGTGACGCTCGTGAAACTCAGTCGCTCGTACTGGCGTTTTGAATCGTCGTGGGAGCATTGTTCGAGCCGCTCACGCTGCGGGGCGTGACCGTGCGCAATCGCATCGTCGTCTCGCCGATGTGCGAGTATTCGAGCGCCGACGGGTTCGCGAACGAGTGGCACCTGGTCCATCTCGGGAGCCGTGCGGTCGGAGGCGCGGGGCTCGTCTTCACCGAGGCGGCGGCGGTCGAAGCCGCCGGCCGAATCAGCCCGCAGGACCTTGGCATCTACCGCGACGAGCACGTTAAGAACCTGGCGCAGATCGCGGCCTTCATCCACGAGCAAGGGCGATCGGCGGTATACAGCTGGCGCACGCCGGACGCAAAGCGAGCGTCGCGAGGCCGTGGGAAGGCGGCGCGCCGCTTGCGCCCGAGGCGGGTGGGTGGCGTCCGATCGTGGCGCCGAGCGCACTGCCGTTTCTCGCCGATGGGCCGGTCCCGCACGCGCTGAGCTCGACGGAGATCGGCTCGCTCGTCGCTTCATTTGTGCGGGCCGGGGAGCGCGCGCTGGCCGCCGGTTTTCGCGCGATCGAGATCCACGCCGCCCACGGGTATCTGTTGCACGAGTTTCTTTCACCGCTCTCCAACGAGCGCGACGACGCGTACGGCGGGAGCTTTGCGAATCGCACGCGCTTTCTGCGCGAAGTCGTTAGCGCGGTCCGCACCGTCTGGCCGGAGCGCCTCCCGCTCTTCGTTCGCATTAGCGCGTCGGACTGGGTCGAGGGAGGCTGGACGATCGACGACTCCGTTGCGCTTGCGCGCGACCTCGGACCGCTCGGCGTCGACCTCGTCGACTGCTCGTCAGGCGGAATCGTGCCGGACCTGCGGATTCCGATAGCTCCGGGCTATCAAGTTCCGTTCGCAGCGAAGGTACGTGCGGAAGGGGGAATTGCAACCGGAGCCGTGGGGATGATCACCGAGCCCGAGCAAGCTGAGGGAATCCTGCGCGACGGTGAAGCCGACCTCATCATCATCGCGCGCCAATTGCTGCGCGATCCGTATTGGCCGCTGCACGCCGCGCTGGCGCTCGGCGTCGACGTCCACTGGCCCGACCAGTACCGGCGCGCAAAACCGGAGCCTGCTTCCTCAGGTCGTCTTAGTTAGACGCGAAGCGCCGCAGCGACGCACTCATCGAAGCTCCAATGACGTCCCTCGGCCATCCAGACTTCGAGATCGTCGCGGCTTGCGGCGGAGCGGAGTCGTTCGAGCGTCTGGTCGTATAGCCTCGCGATGTGCCGCGGTCGCGGTTGAGCGAGCTCGGCGAACAGGCGGTCCGAGCCGCCGAGAAGCCGGGCCGCTGCGGCCGGCGCAGCGTTGCGCTCGGCGATGTTCGCCGAGACGTGTAGCACGCTGCTCAAATCGCCGCGGCCGGCACGATGCGCGCGCGTCAGCACCTCGCGCGCATCCGCGCGCGCGCCCGCCACGTCGTCGTCGGCGAGCGCGCTCAATGCGGCAAGCGAAAGGGCGGTAATGGCGAGGTACTCAGCCAAGCCGTACTTCCGATAGTAATCTCTCGCTTCGTGCGCATACGTGCGCGCGCGGCGAAAATCGCCAGAGTCAAACTCCGCAAGGCCGAAGCCGATCAGCGCCAAACCGAACGTCAGCGAGCCCCGCACCGCTCGGCCGAGTTCGAGCGCCTCGCCAAGCAACGCTCGCCGGGCGACGATGTCTTTCGGCTCAACAGTCAGCGACTTCACGATGAGGGCCCACGCCTGAACGCTCGTCTCCGACGCTTCACGGGCGACGGCTACGGCTTCCGTCGCGGCTCGGTCGGCCTCTTCGAAACGCCCGAGCACCGCGTGGGCCCAGCCGGCGAATGCGAGCGCGAACGCAAGCGACGCGCGCCCGCTCAGATTTCGAATCGAGGATGCTTCCGGCAGGTCCCGATAAAGATCGGCCGCGCGAATTGCCGCCGCGGCCGCCTTGCCCGCGAAACCCCCGTTCGAATAGAACGTGCACAAGGCGAGCTCGAGCGGTGCTTCGAGGCGGGGGTCGCACTCCGGACCGAGCGCGGCCAAGGCGTGACCGCACCATTGTGCACCCTCGGACGACAGCGAGAGCAGTTCGAGAACCGCGTGCTGCGACGCGGCGATAGTCGCGCCGAGCGCAACGTCGTGCCCATCGACGAGCGACCACCGCAACGCCGCCCGGAAGTTGTCGAGCTCGGGCTCAAGTTCCGCGAGCCACGCGGAAAGGGACGGCTCTCCGTACCTCGCGTTGGCCTTCTTCAGGAGCGACCGAAAGTATTCGGCGTGCGCGCGCGCGGCCGCCGGATACTCGCCGCTTTCGGTCAGATGGTCGAGCGCGAAGGCGTGCGTCGTCTCGAGCATCTGGTAGCGGGACGAGCCCGATCGCGAGTCGACGACGACGAGCGACTTCTCAACAAGCGAGGAATGAATCGTCAGCAGCTCTCCAACCGCGAACGCGTCGCCGAGACAAACGGACTCGGCTGCGTCTAGTGTCCAGCCGTCGGCGAAAACCGCGAGCCGGCGAAAGAGGCGCCGTTCCGCATCCGCGAGCAGTCCGTAGCTCCAGTCGAAGAGGGCCATCAGCGTCTTATGCCGCGGCGATGCCGTGCGAGCGCCGGGCGTCTGTAGATGGAAGCGGTGCTCGAGAGCGCCCGCGAGGGTTTCCAGGCTCATCGCATTCATGCGCGCCGCGGCCAACTCGATTGCCAGCGGCAAGCCGTCAAGCCGGGCGCACACCGCATGCAGCGCCCGCCAGCCGGCATCGTCTGTTTCAGCGATCGCAAAGTCCGGCGCAACATCGCGAGCACGGTCGAAAAACAACGTGACTGCCGGCGACGCGCGCAGATCTTGCGGGGTCACATCCTTTTCAGCCGACGACGCAGGCAACTCCAAGGGATCCAGCCGCACGACGCACTCACCTGGCATGCGGAGGGCTTCACGGCTCGTCGCAAGGATGCGTATGAACCAACACCGCTCGAGGATCCGTTGGGCGACCGCTGCGGACGCGCCCAACACGTGTTCGCAGTTATCGAGGACGACAAGCAAACACTTTTCGGCCAGTTCGCCGATCCACTCGTCGCTGCTCGCAGTCTCGAACCGTTGCGGCACGCCGAGGGTCGCAGCGACCCGTTGCACGACGAAATCTGACTCGCCGAGTGGTGCAAGTTCGACGAGCCATACTCCGTCGGGAAACCGCTCGACGAGGCCATGTGCCGTCTCGAGAGCGAGNNGTTTTCCCGACGCCGCCGGGGCCGGTCAGGGTAACGAGGCGGTGTTCGGACAACGCGGTTTGCACGGCGGCCCGCACGCGCTCGCGGCCCAGGAAGCGGGTGAGCGGGAGCGGCAAGTTGTGCCGCGCGCTCATCGCGCCCGCGAAGGCGGGCGCGCCCCGACGGCGCGGCTGGGCCGGCCGGGTCGCGGCCGCTTCGAGTCGACCGCGGTCTGCGCTCGAGAGCCCAAGTCCGGCTGCCAAGAGCGCCACGGTATCGCGATGCGGCGCCCGCCGGGTACCGCGTTCGAGCACGCTTATCCCGCCTGCGCTCATCCGCGCACGTTGCGCGAGACCCTCTTGCGAGAGCCCGGCCGCAAGGCGAAAATCGCGCAACAGTCTACCGAATGGTGCGGGCCCCGCTTCGCTCATGCATCCCCCCTCGTCGCATGCCGGGCCTGCGGTAATTCTACGTCTCGTTCGCGTCGCCCGCAGGGCGGGCGCCGGCCCGCTTCGCGCCGGGATAGCCCCGAGGTCAGCAGAAGCTGGGCAGCCATGTCCAGCGCCATCGGCAATCAAGCTGTCGTCGTCGGTGCCGGGATCGGCGGATTGGCCGCTGCGCGGGCGCTTGCGGATTCCTTCGAGCGGGTGGTCGTGGTCGAGCGCGATACGCTGCCGCCCGATCCGGTCCAACGGGCCGGCACGCCGCAGGCCAAACATGCACACGTCCTGCTTGCCGGAGGCCAGCGAGCGCTTAGCGACGCGTTCCCCGGTTTCGAAGACGATCTGGTGCGGTCCGGAGCAGTGCCTCTGAAGGTCGACCTCGACACCCGCCGGGAGCGTCCCGGCTACGATCCGTTTCCCAGGCGCGATTTCGGTTGGCTTGTGTACTCGATGTCGCGACCCCTGATCGAGTTTGTCTTGCGAACGCGCGTGCAGCAGCTCGCCAACGTCACGCTGCGCGACAGATGCCGTGCCGTTGCCGCCGAAGTGGCGCCCGACGGTACGACGATCGCGGCGGTCCGGTGCGCAACCGCAGACGGACAAGGCGAGACGATCCCGGCAGATATCCTCGTCGATTCCACCGGGAGCGGCAGACTCACGCTCGACGTTCTTCGACGGCTCGGCGGGGTGCCCGAGCAAACGGCGATCGAGGTCGACGTCGGCTACGCGACCGCTGTTTTTGCGGTTCCCGGCGCCGCGTCCGATTGGAAAAGCGTGATGACCTTTCCCGACGTGCCTACCAGCACGCGTGGTGCGCTGTTGCTGCCGTTAGAAAGCAACCGCTGGATGGTCACCGCGATCGGGCGATTCGGCGACAAGCCCCCCGGCGATCGCCTCGGCTTCTTAGCCTTTGCGGCGGAATTGCGGACTCCGACGATCTTCGATGCAATCGAACGCGCAGAGTGGGTTGGCGGCGTTCAACGCTTCGCCTTCCCGGCGAGCGTGCGGCGGCATTTCGAGCGGCTCGAATCTTTCCCGCGCGGGCTGCTGCCCTTCGGCGACGCGATTTGCTGCTTTAATCCGGTCTACGGCCAGGGAATGAGCGTGGCCGCGCAAGAGGCTTGCCGTCTGCGCGAGTTGCTTGCGGCCCGAGCCGGGGATTCCGACCCGCTCGCCGGGCTAGGGCCCGCCTTCTTTAACGAAGCTCAAGTACTGATCGAAACGCCCTGGACGATGGCGGCGAGCCTGGATTTCGCATATCCGCAGACGGGCGGGCAGCGTCCGAAGGATCTCGCGAGCACGCTCGCCTTCGGGAGGGCACTGATGCGGCTTGCAGCGCACGACCCCGCCGTACACGAACTGACCCTTGAGGTCTTGCACTTGCTCAAACCGCTGAGTGTCTATCGCGACCCGGAGCTCGTGCGTCGCGTGTTCGCTACGTTCGACGCCTAGCCAATTTGTTCGAATAAGTCGTTCGAATGTCGCTGGCGCACCAAACGGCTCCGCGCCTAGAATTGCGGCAGCCGCTTTGCGCTGCGTTTTCTAAAGAGAGGGAGCCATATGACTACGACAGCTGTTCCGCAGTTCGATCAGACCAAATTCGACGCCGCACTCGGACGCTTCTTGGGCGACGCCGGCGCGGCATTCAGCTCGGCACTCGTCCTCGTCGGCGATAAGCTCGGCTTGTACAAAGCTCTCAACGAGGGCGGAGCGCAAACCGCGCGCCAGTTGGCGGAGCGTACCGGCACGCACGAGCGCTACGTTCGCGAATGGCTATCGAACCAAGCCGCGTCCGGCTATATCACCTACGACCCCGAAACGCGGACCTTCGCGTTGCCGGCGGAGCACGTTCCGTTCCTCGCCGACGATACGAGCGAAGTGACGATGTTCGGCCTGTTTTCTATGGCGGCCGTGCTGTTTGCCGACGAGCCGAAGATAACCGAAGTTTTCAAAACGGGACAGGGCCTCGGCTGGCACGAGCACGATCAGCGGCTGTTCGCCTGCACCGAGCGACTCTTCCGGCCCGGCTATCGCGCGCATCTCGTTGCGGACTGGATACCCGCGCTCGACGGCGTCGCCGCCAAGCTGCGCGCCGGCGCTCGCGTGGCGGACATCGGTTGCGGCTTCGGGACGTCGACCATCCTCATGGCGAACGCGTACCCGGCGGCGTCGTTCGTCGGCTACGACTACCACGTGCCGTCGATTGAGGCGGCGCGATCGGCCGCAAGCGCAGCCGGGCTCTCGGACCGGGTGACGTTCGAAGTCGCATCGGCTCGGGATTTGAGCGGCGACGGTTTCGACCTCGTCTGCTGCTTCGATTGCATCCACGACATGGGCGATCCGGTCGGCGTGCTTTCACGTCTGCGGCGATTGCTCAAGCAAGACGGAACGCTGATGATGGTCGAACCCTTCGCAAGCGACACGCTCGAAGAGAACCTCAACCCGATCGGCCGGATATTCTATGCCGCCTCGACGATGCTGTGCACGCCGGCTTCGCGCGCGCAAGAAGTCGGCTTGGCGCTCGGCGCACAGGCCGGCGAAATAAAGATGCGCGCGGTGGCGACGGAAGCAGGCTTCTCCAAGTTCCGCCGCGCTTCGGAAACGCCGTTCAATCTCGTCTACGAGTTGCGCCCGTAACGCCCTTGCCGCATTCGTGCGGTCATGCTCAACGCGCAGGTCGACGCTTTTCGACCCTTCCCCCCGTTCTATGGAGGTCCACACGTGAACAAGCTTCTCTTCATCTCGGCCGCAGTTGCGGCGATCGCGGCAAATGCCGCCACCACGGCTAGTGCGCAGACGGTTGCGTATACCCAAAACCCCGTCCACGTCGTACGCTACTCCGTCCAATCGGCGTACCTACCTTCGATGCCCGTTTGGGGCGGCACGAGTCCAGGGGTTGCGAGTTACTCCGAGCTCGCGATAACGTTCGTTAACACGGGAGCCGTGCCGGCCACCGCAGTAAGGTTCGCGGTGCATACCGGTACGACGACTGAAATCATCGCCGACAACGGCACGTTCTCACCCGGCACGGGCATCACGCATGATTTCCCGATCGGCTCGGCGTTCGGCGGAGCCGCGACGGTCGAAGTTCAAAGCGTTACGTTCGCCGACGGTACGTCCTGGTCACGCGGTTAACCTAACGCGATTTAGGAGGGCACCATGCCGAATTACGGGCGACCCGAGTACGTCCCCGACGATTCGCTCATTGACCCGTTCGTTAAGGAAAAAGGTTTAGACGGCCAATACGTCACGAAGGATCCGCCGCCGGCCGAAGCGCCGAACAAACCGATCGAAGTCGGGGACCCGCACGCTTCCGTACTCCGGAAGGAAGCTCTCGAAAGCGAGCAAGACAAATATCGACCTCTCAATAAGTTCGATCCGAATTTGGCGCTGGTGGAATCGCAATCCATAACCATATCGCCGGCCGAGGTCGTGAAGACACTCGAAGCCGCGAAGTCGCCGGATAGGACGCCCGATCTCGGGCAGGGACGCTAAGGCTAGATTGGAGGACGAAAATGAGCAAAGGATTCGGAAAGCGCCTTGAGTCGTTGAAAAGGATCACGTCATGGGATTCTTAGCAGGCATCGTCGCAAAGCAGCTCGGCAAGGAAGCTGCCAAGGAGCTCGTTAGTAAAGTTGTTCACGATCAGGAACTGATCGAAAAGATAGTCACCGCGGGCAAGACGGCGCTCGACCCGGAGAACCGGAAGGCTCTCGTAGACGCTCTCGGACGCGTCGGTAAGCTCTTCGAACAGTTCCCCGGACTAGCGGACGTTGGTAAGGCCCTCCAAAAGACGGCCGTAAACCTTGAGGACCCCGACAAGTGCAAGACCTATCTCGAGAAACACCAAGAGTCCCTTAAAGAGCTTGCGAAGGGTGTCTCGGAACTCGCGAAGGACCTAAAGCCCAAAGACTGGATCGACGGCGTTACGGACGACGTCAAAGCCGGCGCCAAAGCGGGTTGGCGGACCTTGGAAGACTTTGGGAAAGTCGCTGCCGGCTTGGTTATCGCGGTCAAAGACGGCAATGAGAAACCACTCAATCTGGCGGGCGCGCACCTCTTGACCGACCTCGCGCAAACCAACGCTCCGCTGCTGGCCAAGGTTGAGAAACACTTCGATAACCTCGCACCGGCTCTCACAAAATTGGCGTACGATTTGCCCGAGAGCACGCAAGTGCCGAAGTTTCGCGAGGCGGTCGCTAAAGTTGCTCTTCGGATTGCCGGCCCCGACACCGCAGAGGAACGCGAAGGGAAAGAGCCTTCGACTTATGTGTACCGCAAGGCCAAAGAAGACTTCAACAAAAGTCATCCGGAGTTGCCCGGGCGCGTCGGCAACAATCCCGAGTTTATCCGCGTCGACACCGCTGCGCGACGCATCGGCGTCGGCGCCGACTTGCGCGGCTCGATCACGGCGGTCGAAAACGATCCCGAACGGCCGGGTGAAACGACAATTCGCTGGAACGATCGCAGCGGGCCGCGCTCGCTGAGCTTCAAGGACCCGTACGTCGACGAGCACGGTGCCACGAAGCCGCATCCGCTCGCGAAGATGGCAAGCGACGCCCGCGACCAGCTCGCCGAGCAAAACGGGCCGGTACCGATGCGCGTCTCAGTCGACGGCCCCAACGTCGATTATCGCGTCGGTCCCGATGGGCACGCCAAGACCGGCCACGAAGGCCCCGGCCCGGAAAAGTTCACCCAGGCACACGAGCAGCCGCGCGAGCCGTCCGGCATGAGCCGGTAAGCGAACATCTCCTCCACCACTAGAATTGCCGCATCGCCCGCAGTTATCCGTCGGGCTCGGCTTCGTTAGAAAGGCAGTACCAGCATGACAGAGACGCGTAAGTACATCGATTGTCGAGAGTTTCCAAGCGAAAGCAACTGCTCGCTCAAGATCTCCGGAACGGAGAATGAAGTAGTGACGGCTGCCGCCATGCATGCCGTCGCCGCGCACGGCCACGCCGATTCGAAAGCGTTGCGCGAGGAACTCCGGTCTGCGCTCAAAGACGAGCCGCAGACGCTCGTGATGGAGAAAAGCGTTTGACGTAACGCTAGGCGTTGCGTGGTTCGCAGCGCGACCAGCAATCCAGCGCTGTCGCCGCGGTTTTCTCCGCGAGGGCCATGCTTATCGCGTCCTCAGGCGCCAGCGCGGCGCCTCGAGCGAAGAGTTGCGTGAGATCGTCGCTCACGAGCAACGTCGTAAGTAACGCGGCAAGCCGATCGAAGCTCGTCGTCCCGGTGTGTTCTGCGTTCGAAGCCTGCTCGGCCTTCGCCGTGGGTCCATCGCGGTCCCGACGGGCGACTCTTGTGCGCGTGATCTCGTACGTGAGCTTATCCAACGGCCGCTGCCAGCGCGTGCAACAGAGTGTCCTCATCGTCATCGGCACTCAGCTGCCAAATCATCATGCCGCCGAGTTGGTTGGCTAGAACGTAGTTCGCCTTCGCAGCCAGCGACTGCGGATCCTCATAGCTGAGCATGATGCCGGTTCCGGCGTTATACAGCCAGGGCGCCTGCGCTTCGTCGTCCCAGGTTCGCGTGTAGCTGGGGAGGTAGTTGTCCTCGATGTCCTGGTAGCCGAAACTGCCGCTGGGCGCGGCACCCGGCGCGTCCCAGGTCCCCGGCGCGG
>PMHP01000045.1 GCA_003158195.1 Vulcanimicrobiota bacterium
GCCGATGCGTACCGGCGCGAGCATCTACTCGATGCGATGCTGTTCTTGCCGTACGGCGTTGCGGTCGATCACTTCCAGCACCTCGTCTACGCACATCCGGGGGCGACCCCCGCCGAGCGGCACGCGATGTGGCAGGAGATGGAGCGCCGCTACCTCCCGTGGCGCGCGTACGGCGACCTCGGCTTTCCGGCAAAGGGCGGGCTTTGGCAAGAGAAGCGGCACATTTACGTCGCGCCGTTCTATTACATCGATTACACGCTGGCGCTGTGTTGCGCGCTGCAGTTTTGGGTGCGCGCCGGCGAGGATCGCGACGCCGCGCTCGGGGCTTACATCGCGCTCTGCACGCGCGGCGGCGAAGCGCCGTTTGGGCAACTCGTTCGGTCCGCCGGGCTGAGTTCTCCGTTCGAGCCGGGCGTGCTCGCCCGAGTCGTCAGCGCAGCAAGCGCAACGTTTTAACCGCGGTCGTGCCGTCCGGCGCAGTCGCAACGATCCGTACGTCGACGATGTTTTCCGCGCGTGTCTCCAAGGTTACCG
Organism: Vulcanimicrobiota bacterium; assembly: GCA_003158195.1. Taxonomy (GTDB): domain Bacteria; phylum Vulcanimicrobiota; class Vulcanimicrobiia; order Vulcanimicrobiales; family Vulcanimicrobiaceae; genus Palsibacter; species Palsibacter borealis. The sequence goes on from PMHP01000045.1 coordinate 535, forward strand.
GCGCCGCGAAATAGCCTCGTCCGTCGGCGACGGTGTCAGCGCTGGTCGAACCTTGCGCAACTTCGAAGTTGGCCAGCGTCTCGCTCGTCGTCGCGACGACGCGAACCGTCGAGCCGGGTTTGGTGAACCCGCTGACGGTGAAGCCGAGGCGCGCGGGCGTTCCGTTTGGCGGCTCGAGACCGTTGATGTAGTTGCCTTCGCCGGTGGCCGACGCAAACGACCAATGTTCGCGGAACCGCTCGTGGTCCGGAGTCCTGCCGGTGACGACGACCTCATGCGACGCAGGCGGCAAATCGAAGGTCGGATCGTACACGAAGCTGCGCGCGCTGACGTAGGTTTGCGACGTGACGTCGCGTCCGTCGATGCTGACCGTGATGCTATTGGGATCGACCGGTTCTGCAAACGTCGCGGCAATTTCGGGGCGCCTGGCGTTGACGGTCGTATCGGGAACCGGCAAAAGGCGGATGAGGCGCAACGCGATCGGCGCCGGCCCAGGCAGCGGTCCGTGTCGCGGAGGCGGCGCAGCAGCGGTCTGCTGCTGCACGACGTAGACGGTCTGCGTCCCCTGATCGAAGTTGACCGATGCGCCGAGCGCCTGCGAAATGAACCGCAGCGGGACGAGGGTACGACCTCCGAGCAGAAACGGCGGGCTATCGAGGGTCTGTTGAGCTCCGTCGACCGTCGCCGAAGGGGAGCCGATCTGCAGGGCGATCTGGTGCGAGCCGGAGGTTGCATTGATCTGTCCGTTCGCATAGACGACACTGGCGCCGAGGCGTTCGAACACGCCACGCAGCGGCACGTAAATGCGGCCCGCGCGTTCGACCGGGGGTTGGTCGAAGGTGAGCGGCTGCCCGTTGACGTCGATCGTCACATTGGCCGCTTGAGCGTCCGCTGCACGTGGGGCGATGGCGAACGCGGCGAGCGCCCCCATCCCGAGGATTGCGATGCGTCGAAAACTGTTCACGTGGGTCTCCCGTTTTTGAATCTGCAAGTGGCAACGAAAATGCCGGCGGATTCGTCCGCCGACACCTTCATTTTCTTATCCGATCGGAATCACTGCGTCCCTACGGGGCGCGCTTTGGGATCGATCCGGTCACGACGATCGAGATGAGCGCCTGACTTCCGTCAGAGTCGCGCAACCCGAGCGAGCATGCCCCAGCCGCGCGCCCGAAGACCTCCAGCGCACGGCCATTAAGAACCGCGGTGGCGACCCGTCCGCAGCTCCCGGCGAGAACGAATGGACCCGTCCCCGAAACGAGAACCGACTGGTGCTGACCCGGCCGCAGCGCGAGGGCCGGCGCGGAGAGCGCGATCGTGCCCGGGTGGCCCACGGACTCGAGACGCGGTCCGGCCTTCAGGCCGACGGGTATCTGACCGTACGTCGAACCTGCACCGGTAATCGTTACCATGCAGACGCCGTCGGTGCCGATTGTGGTCGCGCGAATCGTCGCGCGGTCACCGGATATTTGCGTCTCGAGGCTCGTTCGGGAACCGCAAGCCGCGCTTGCGCGATAGGGCCCGTGTTCGCCGAAGATCTCGACGGTTTGTGTTTCCCCGGCTCGGTTGAGCGTCAGCACCGCAGGACTGAACGCAATGCCGGCTAAGCGGACGTGTTTCACGAGCTCGGCGAGAGCCGTCGCACTAATCGTCACCGGGACGCTGATCGTGCTCGTGCCATCGCTGATCGTCACGCTGCACAACAGCGCCACGTTGAGGATCTGACCCGGGACGGTGATGTTTGCGATGTTTCCGTTGACTAAGGTCACGACGGGTTGTTGCAGGGCAAGACATCCGGGCGCGAGCGAAACGGCGTACGTTCCGGCGAACCCGTGGTCGAAGATCTCGATGTTTTGCGATGCCTCGGTCGTAACGCCGGGGTTGAGCAGGATGCTCGACGGAACGGCGAAGAGCGGGCCGATTCCGCTCGGGTTCGGTGACGGCGTCGGCGTTGCGGGCGCGATCGCCGTTCCGGTGATTGTCACCAAGACCGTAACGGATTGTCCCGTCGACGGGCTCGTGATGACGGTGTCACACAACACCGGTGCGGTGAGCAGCTGAGCCGGTGCCGTTATCGTAACGACGTTGCCGGTCACGCTCGTCAGCGGTGGCGAACCGAGCGGTACCGCGCACGTCGTGGTCGCGGTAAACGGTCCGTCTCCAGGCGGCGATACGATGATGTTCTGGGTTGCCGGGGCCCCGGCCGACACGTTGAGCAGAATCGACGTCGGCGTTGCGGTCAGGGGACCCGTGCCGGAGGGGCCGGGCGACGGCGAGCTCGAGCCGCTCGCCGACGGCGAAGGTCCGGGTCCAAGCACGGTGATGACGATGTCGATCGGTTCGGTGGCGGTTTGGCCGCCGCCGCCGGTGACGGTCACGGAGCAGAACAGGCTAAGCGCCGCACCCTGCGCCGGGAGCGTCACGGTGACCGTGTTCCCGGCGATCGACGCGGCCGGCAGGCCGAGCAGACCGACGGCACAGACGGGCTGTGTAACGGTAAACGCGCCGCCGTAACAGCTCTGCGATACGGCGAAGGTCGCGGTCGCCGGCTGGCCGATGCCGGGCGAAAGCAAGGTTGAGCCCGGGTTTAGGGCGACCGGTCCGGGGGAGCAGGCTCCCGAAGACGGTGAGGCCGAGGGATTCGATGACGCCCCCGACGACGGCGAAGCGGTTGGACTGGTCGACCCACCGCCGGACGGTGTTGCCGTCGCACCGCCGGACGGCGTAGCCGTCGCAGCGCCGGACGGATCCCCGCCGCCGCCGTGCAGGGTGCCGATAGCGACGGCGGCTCCCGCCGCGCCCGCGAGCGCGAGCAGCGCGCCGGCCGCGCCAAGACCTGCAGCCGCGGGGGCGCCGATCTTGCAATTGGGTGTCGGTGATGACGTGGGATCGTAAACCGCGGCCGTTCCATCGGTGCCGAGCGGATTGCGGCCGCCGTTAAATTGATACACGGCCGGGTTATTCACGGTCGAGACGGCAACGGGCCGGGCTGGACCCGTGGCGCCGGCCGTCAGGGCATGACCGCCGGGGACGTCAACCGGTCCGCTTTTCGAGCTGAATTTGACGTCTGCCGGCTGGCTCGAGGGGACGATCGTTTGCATGCCATTTTGGCCGGCCACGATGTAGCCCGAACCATGCGTAACCGTCACCGTGCCGTAGCTCGTCGCGATCACGAGCGGTGGCGACAGCTGTCCCGGGACGTTAAATTCGAGTGCGCCTTCATGGAGGGTCGCCGGGGCACCGTTCTGTGCCGGGGTCAGGAACCGTGTCGCGCCCCCGATGACGACGTTCGTGTCGCTCGTCAGGTTGAGGACCGCGGCCGACGAGCACTGCGAGAAGGTTTCGGCGCTCGCCGGCATGCCGGAGCTCGTCGTAACGTCCGTGCGTGAACCGCCGGGCGGCACGAAGCCGACCGTGCCTTCAACCCGCTGGAGCGTCGTGCCGGAATCGGCGAAGCTCGGCATCGGCGCGAGCGTAGAAAGGAGTGCGACAACGACTGCCAGAGCACTCGAACGGGAAGTGATACCGACCATGAAGGCCTTTCGGAGGGCGTGACCGCGGGGTGTGCTTGATCACATCATCGGCTCGAAGCACCGCACTCCTTAAAGCTTTAGGCGGCGGCTGGTAACACCGCCGGCTGGACCCGCTCGCGGCGAAGCTCCTCGAGCTCGCACTCGAGGCACTGGACGCGCAGGACGTATGCCGCATGCGCTGGTTCGGCGTGCGCGCGGCCGCAGTCGGGACAATCGTAGAATTCTTCCATGGCGTGGGTCACCTCCAACGCCATTACATCCCCCGGCTGTGCCAGCTGTGTGGCACAGTGAACTCCCGGCGACCCCTAAACTTGCTCGACGCTCGCGATTTCGGGGCAGTGCGCGAACACGGCCTTCTCGATGGCGCCGCGCAACGTCGCGTTCGACATCGGGCAGCCGCCGCAGGCACCCACCATTTGCACGTACGCGATCGCCCCATCGATGCGGACGAGCCACACGTCGCCGCCGTCGCGCTGGATCGCCGGCCGAACCGCGTCGAGCGCGGCATTGAAGCGCTCGTGGACCGTCTGGGCCTCTACCACGCTCGGTTCAACACGCCCGGCGCGGCTGCGTATGCGAGCGCGCCCATGACCGCGACCACAAAGAAGAACGCGACCCCCCGCCCCGCCAGGGCCGCGTCGGCCGCGAACTCGGGTCGAGTGCGCTCGCGCAGGGCCCGGGCGCTCCCGAGCGCTAGCGGCACCGTCGTCGCGATGCCCAGGCCAAAGGCCGGCGGCGCACCGAATGCGACCGCGGCGACGGCCGCCGCGTAAACGGCGACGATCGCGAGAATCCCCAGACGCGCCGCTGCGCGCGGACCGTAGCGCACGAGCAGGTTGCGTTTGCCCGCGGCCGCATCCGCGGCGGCGTCGGGAAACTCAACGGCCAGCATCATCGCAAACATCGCCGCGGCGGCGGGCAGCGTGCTCGCAAAGGCGCGCGCGTCGAGAGTGCGGCCCTGAGCCGCAAACGCGCAGAGCGGCACGAGCACCGCGACGACCAGCGCCGTGTCGGCTTCCCCGAGACCGCGCGCGAGCAAGCGCAACGGCGGCGCAGAGTAGCTCCAGCCCAGGACGCCGATCGCGACGGCGAGCCCCGCGGCAAGCGGGCGATCCGCCCCGCTCAGGAGTGCGAACGTCCCAAGAACGCCGCTGCTCGCGCAGACGAGCGCCGCTCGCAGCGCGACGACGGGCGCTACGCTGCCGTCGACGAGCGCGCCGCTGCCGCCGGAAAACGGCGTGCGCACCGCGAGCCTATCGGCGTCGCGATCGAAGTATTCGTTCGCGTACTGCGTCATCAGATGGAACGAGCTGATCGTCACTTGCGCAAACGCGTACGCTCGCCAATCGAGGGTTCCCGATTCGAACGCGGCGAGCGCCGTCCCGAGTGCGCCGCCGGCGATGCCGCCCGCGAGAAATTTCGGACGCGAAAGCCGAACGAAGGCGCCGAGCGACCGAGCCACGCCTCGACGCTTCGGACGACGGAGGAGCCGGCCTGCGGAACAGCCGAAAAGGCCTTTCGCTTGGTGCAAAGATGGAGACGTCGCCCGCGATGACCGTAAACGCGCAACCCGCTGCTAAGAAAGTGCGGCGCACGACCGGTTCCGGTCGCCCCAAGGTCCAGTCGGTTGATCGGACGCTGGATGTGCTCGAAGCACTCGCATCGCGGCGCGGCGCTACCGGGATCAGCGAATTGTCCGGCTTGGTCGGGCTTCACGTTTCGACGGTGCACCGGCTGCTCGCGACGCTCGTCGATCGCGGCTACGTCCGTCAAGATCCCGACAGCTCGCGCTATCACCTCGGCTCGCGCATCTTCACCTTGGCGAGCGCCGCGGATCTGCATCTCGACTTGCGGCTCGTCGCGCGACCGTATCTCGAGCGCATGATGCGCGCGTCCGGTGAGACGGCGAACCTCGTGACCCTAAGCGATCACGAAGTCGTCTATCTCGATCAGGTCGCAAGCATGCATCTCGTGAAGATGTTCACGGCGCCCGGGATGCGCGCGCCGCTCTACTGCACGGGCACGGGGAAAATGATGCT
>PMHP01000237.1 GCA_003158195.1 Vulcanimicrobiota bacterium
CGCGTCGACGACGTCGAGCGCGTGTTCGCCGAATACCGCCCGCGCTTGTTCTACGTCAACCCGTTCGCGCAAAACCCGACGGGCGCGGTGCTGCCCGAACGGCGCGCGAAGGCGATCGTGGAACTCGCGCGGCGTTACGACGTCGTCGTACTCGAGGATCAGACCGGCTGGGTTTTCACCTACGACGGCGAGCCGCCCGCGCCGCTCGCAGCGTTCGACACGGACGGCCGCGTCATCCTGATCGAGAGTCTCTCGAAGCTGGTTTTTCCGGCGCTGCGCGTCGGCTACGTGCTCGCGCGCGGCGGCTTGCGCGGGCCGCTCGAGTCGGCCAAGATGCGCGCCGATTCGTTCACCTCGACCCTTTCGCAGCGCGCGCTTTGGCGCTTTTTGGAATCGCCCGCATACGCCAAGCACCTGCGCGCGGCGCGCGCGCTCTATCGCTCGCGGCGCGATGCATTCGTCGAAGCGCTGCAGAGCGCGCTGCCGTGGACGAACGTCGTGCCGCCCGCCGCCGGAACGACGCTGTGGTTGCCGCTGCCGTCGCGGCTCTCGACTCAAGCCGCATTCGACGCGAGCGCGCGCGAGGGCGTCTTAACGATGCCGGCGGATCCCTGGTATCCGACGCGCAGCGGCCCGGCCGCCCTGCGCCTCGGCTTCGGCGACCTCACCGATACGACGATGCGCGAGGCGGTACGCAGGCTCGGGCGCGCGCTCGGATAAACTGAGGCGGCGATGGTCGCCCCGAATCCCGCGCCGAGCGTCGATGCTCGTGCCGAAGCGATTTTCGCGAGAACCCGCGCCGCCGTGGTCGCCCGCGCGTATCCGCCGACGATCAAGTACAAAGTCCGCGTGAGCGGCTTGCGCGGCGATACCTGGAGCGGCCGCAGCTATCAATCGTACGAGCGCTGGCCGGCGGGTTCGGTCTTGGCGCGGACGATTAGCGACGAAGAAAACGCTCATCCGACGAAACCCTCCGGGATCACGCTGAGCTTCTTGGGCATCACCACCGGCAAATCGGAACAACCGGATCTGCTGGGCATTCCGAAACTCGCGCCGACGTACGCGTTTGGTCTGGGAACGGCGCCGCAAGCCGAGCCCGGCCCGGGCAGCGCGTCCGGCTCCCGGCTCAAGACGATCGGCTCGGTGTTGGCGACGGCGCGCAACTACGACGTCCGGCTCTTAGGCGAGGAGTCGGTCGACGGGACCGCCTGTTGGCACTTGCGTCTGCGTCCCCTTGGGAATCCGGGAAAGTACCGGCTGCGCGATCTGTGGGTCGAGAAAACCTCGTACCAGACGATCCGCTTGCGCACGTACGGAAACTTTACCGCCAAAGAAACCGGTTCCGGACTTTGGACGGTAGCCTACTCGCTCATCGACGGCAGCTGGTACCTGACGAGCGAGGTCTCGAACGGCCCGGTGGAAGGACCAGACGGTTGGTACGCACACGTAGCGGTGCAATTCACCGACATCGTCGCCGATCCGAACGAAACGTTGGACTTTGGTCTGTCGACCGTCGACGACGAAGCGGAGATAACGGAACCGCCGCAGTAAGCGAAGCGTCGCATGTTCACGCTCTCTCGCACCGTCGCGCTCGGCGCGCTGCTTGGATTCGTCGTCAACGCATCGGGATCGTACGCAGCGACGGTAACCGCGCCGGTCGTCTTCGACGCGCCGGCCGCGAATAGCCCGGCCGGACCAACGTCGCCCGGCGATCCGTTCGGCCGGATCCTGCCGTCGGGACGCGTCGTTCATCCCACCGGAACGAGCGTCGTCGTCGGCATGAACGCACTCGGGCTCGCGCTCTCGCCATCGGGCCGTTATGCAATTGTCTCGAACGACGATGAGCTCGGGGCCGGCGTGACGAGCCAGCTCGATGGCGCGACCACCGGCGGCTACTCGCTGTGCGTCGTCGACACGCAGACGATGTCTGTGGTTTCTCGCTATCGCGATCCGAACGAGTCGTATTTCGCCGGCGTCGTTACGTTGCCCGACCCGGCGGCGCCGGCGAACACGCTCGTCCTCGCGAGCGGCGGCGCGAGCAACGCGGTGTACGCCTTCGATCTCGATCAAAGCGGAATGCTGACGCCGGACGCACATCACACGATTGCCATTCCGGGGCCGAGTGACGCACAACTCGCGAACGACGGGCGCTCGTATCCGAGCACGCTCGTACTCGGCCCGCACGGGACGCGCGCGTTTGTCGTCGACAACCTTGGCAACGACGTCGCGCAGATCGATACGGCGACGCGAACGCTTGCCGGTCCGTCCGTCCCCGTCGGCTACTTCCCCTTCGGCGCCGCGCTGTCGAGCGCCGGGTTGCTGGTGGCGAACGAAGGAATGATGTCGTACGGTCTTTTTCCGGCGCCTGCGATTGCGCCGCCTTTCGGCACTCCGCCCGCCGATCTCGCGCGCGCTTCGTCGCTATCGGTCGTCGCTTCGGATCCCGACGGGTCGCTCGGCGGGGCCGTGCGCGCCTACGTTCCGCTCGACCGGCCGCCGCAGGGCGTGCTCGACGTCGGCGGGGCGCATCCCGCGGCCATCGTCGCGATGCATTCAAAACGCTACGCGTTTGTCTCGATGAGCAACGTCGACCGGATCGCGACGATCTCGCTTGCCGGATCGCAGCCGAAGGTCGCGGGTGGAACGGAGCTGCGCCTCTACAATCGCGGCCCATATGGAACGCAACCGGTCGCGCTCGCGCTCGCGCGCAACGAGCGCCGGCTCTACGTGGCGCTCGCCGGGATCGATGCGGTTGCCGTCCTCGACACGAGCGATCCGCGCCGGCCTCATCGCATCGGCCTTATCCCGACCGGCTGGTATCCGACCGCACTCGCGCTGTCCGCGGACGGCCGTTATCTCTTCGTGGTCAACGGCAAGGGGCTCGGGCACGACCGCGGCTCTTTCGGCGACCAACCCGGCATCGTCGATTCCCGCGGGCGTGTCCTATCGGTCGTGGCCGACAGCAGCGCGGTGTGGTCGACGCTCGAACGCATCGATTTATTGCGCGTCGACCTGCGGCGCACGACGCCGCAAGCGCTTTCGTACCTGCGCACGATCGGGCCGGCGCGCAACGATCCGCTCGTTCCGCAGCGCTTCGGGACGGGCGGCAGCACGCTCGTCAAACACGTTGTGTTCATTCTCGAGGAAAGCAAATCGTACGATGCGGTGCTCGGCGACCTGACGGATCCGTACGGCCAATCGTACGGGCCGGGCGATCCGAATTTCGTTTCGTTCGGTGCTTCGGTCACGCCGAATTTGCACACCTTGGCGCGCAATTTCGCGCTGGCGGGCAACTTCTATGCAGATGGCGAGGGGCCCGGCACCGGTCACCAATTTGCAACCGGCGGCATCGCAACCGCGTACACCGAGAAAACGGCGCGCCTACGAAAGGGCCGCCGGCCGGTCGCGGGCGACAACCAAGATCCTGAGGACTATCCGCGCGCCGGCTACATCTTCAATTCGCTCGCGCAGCGCGGCAAGAGCTATCGCGACTACGGCGAGCTGCTCGGCGTCGCAGGTTACGACGAGGGCGCGGCGCCCGATGCGCGGACCGACGACCCGGCCTATGCGGGCGCCGACGACACGACCGCACCGACGCAGTCGCTCGGCGGCCTCTACGCCTTCGACGTGCCGGCGCTGCTCGCTCTTTCGGGCCACGTCGATCCGTACTACCCCGGCTGGAACCCGCGCATTCGCGACCTCCGCCGCGCGCAAGAATTCCTGCGCGACTTCGACCCGCTCGTCCGGGCCGATCGCGTACCGGCCTTCACTGCGATCTGGTTGCCGGCCGATCGTGCGGTCGTCGGCAAGGGCCTCCCGCCGCCGGCCGAGCAAGTCGCCGACGGCGACCGCGCGCTCGGACGGATCGTCGAATACTTAACGCGGATCCCGCAGTGGACGTCGACCGCGATCTTCATCATGCCCGCCGACGCCCTCGCGAGCCGCGATCACATCAATGTCGATCGTTCGTTCGCGCTGGTCGTCTCGCCGTTTGCCAAGCATCGCTACATCGGAACGAAGCACCTCTCCACCGCGAGCGTGCTGAAAACCGAAGAGGAGTTGCTCGGATTACCCGCACTCTCGCTCGGCGACGCGCTCGCAAGCGACATGCGCGACTTCTTCACCCCGATCCCCGACGCAGCACCCTACCAACACATCGACGCCGGCCCGCAGAGCTTCTAGCGGACGGCGCGCATCGATTCGAAGCGGATCCAAGCGTCGGATAGGCGCGGTGGGCCGGGCTGTTTCGCTTGCGTTGTATCGAGAAAGAGGCGCAACTCCGAAAGTGAAACGGCGAGGTATTGCGACGTGCGGCGCGCCTGCTCGCCGTCGTTGCCTTCAACGCGCTGTTGCACGAGGATTCCAATCAGCCGTCCGCCGGTATCAAAGACCCCGCCGCCCGAGTCGCCGGGTCCGCAGGTGACGCACTCGAGCAGAAGCGCGTCGGGCGTGGTTTGGAGATACGTGAAGCGCGAGACCGTCCAAAGCAACCCGTAAGGATCGCCGACCACCACCCCCGGCTCGCCCTGCGCGCCTACGGCCGCGAGCGGTGCGAAGTCATAGTCGTCGCTCCCTTGCGGCCGGAATACGACGAGCGCCAGGTCGACGTTGTTCGCGTATGCGAGCACGGTTGCGCTGCGTGCGGAGCTTTCGCGCGCGAACGCTGCAAAATCGATTCCCGACCTCGCTCCGTTGCGAACGTAGACCCGCGGTGTTGCGATGCTTTCGACGACGTGGCGCGCGGTCAGCACAACGAGGCCGCCATCGGGTTGCCGGCCGACGATCTCGCCCGCGCCGAGCGTCATCTGGCCGCCGCCAACGCAGTCGCGCACGCAGGGCCCGGTTACGGTGACGGTCGAGCGCAGTTCCTGCATCGTCGGACGCGCGTCGTCCAGCAGCGTAGCAAACAAGAAGGGGGCGAGCATCGGACCTCCCGGGTATCGTTGCCTTCACGACGTCCTCCCGCGAGCCTTTCGACAATCGTGAAAACGGCGTTAGAGTCGCTCGTCCGCGCGCGGGTTCCGAGCGAGTAGTGCCCGCGCCCACCGGTAGCGAAGGACCCGAGCGTGACCATCGCATCGCCGACCTTTGAAGCGCCGTACGTTCGAGCGGATTTCGCGCCGCTCTCGGGCGTCGTCGTCGCGCCTCCGACGCGCACGATCGAGACGGTGGCGCCGACGCATGGCGAAGCGCACGCGATCGCGGCGCGAGCCGCCGACCAATTTGAGATCCTCGTCGGGCGGCTCGGCGCGGCAGGAGTGAAGGTCGTGCGGGTAGAGCCGAATCCGGCCACCCCCCTTTCCTGGGCGTGCGCCGACTGCGCCGTGCTCTTCGCTGACGGCGCCTTCCTGATGCGCCCGAGCGACGTGCGGCGCCGTGCTGAGGTCGCAATGCTCGAGGAGGTGCTCGAGCGAGCGAACATCCCCGTCGTCGGGCGGATTGAGGCGCCCGGCCTGCTCGACGGCGGCGACGTTCTTTTGGCGAGCAAGACCCTGTACGTCGCCCGCTCCAAGCCGCGGCAAGCCGAAATCGGGATCCCGGCGGGGCTGCACGGCAATGCGCTGGGTCGCGCACAGCTCGCCGACTACGCGCGCTCGAAGCAGCTCGCGGTCGTCGAGGTGGCGATCGCGGGCGAGGTCCCGCGGCTACGCTCGGTTGCGTCGCTGGTCGATGAAGGGACCTTGCTGTTCGCGCCGGGGCTTGTCGACGCCGGCGCCTTCTCGGATCTCCAGACGATCGAGGTCCCGCGCGGCGAGGATTTCGGCGCGGGCGTCCTCGCGCTTGGAAACCGGCGCGTCATTGCCAACCTGCGCTTTCGCCAAACGATACCGCTCTTGCGCAAGGCGAAGTTCGCGGTCGACGCGATCGATCTGTGGGAGTTTGGGAAGATCGGCGTGACGCCGGCGAGCCTTGCGCTCGCAATCAAGCGCGGTTGACGATGCGCATCGCACTGTTCTCGGACATCCACGGCAACATCCGCGGGCTCGACGCGTGCCTCGACGACCTGCGTTCGCAAGGTTACGCCGACGTGATCGTCGGAGCGGGTGACTACTGCATGGACGGCCCGCGTCCGCGCGAAGTGCTCGAACGGCTCGAAGAGATCGGTGCGGTCTGCTTGCGCGGCAATACCGACCGTTATCTTTCGGACGTCGCGACGTTTCCGGCCGCCGCCGACGAGGAGGGACGGGGCCTCGCGTGGCAACGCGACCGGCTCGGCGACACGTGGCTCGGGTGGCTTGCGGAACTGCCCTTCGCTTTGCACTTCGGCGAGGGTCCCGACGGCCTGCTCGTCGTGCACGCAAACCCGAAGACGGACGACGAACACATCTGGCCCGACGCAGACGATGCGTTCCTGACCCGCGTCACCGCGCGCGTGGTCGAGCGCACGATCGCCTTCGGGCACCTGCACCTCCCGTACGCGCGGGTGTGGCGTGACAAGCTGTTCGTCAACGTCGCCTCGGCCGGCTTGCCCAAGGACGGCGACGAGCGCGCCGGTTATGCGATCCTCACGCAGCGTTCCGGCGGCTGGCAGGTCAAGCACCGGCGCGTCCCCTTCGACGTCGACAAGGTCGCGCGCGACATCGAAAAAAGCGGCATGCCCGATGCCGAGAAACGCATCAAAGTCCTGCGCCGCCGGCGCTACAAGCAGCTCGCCGAATGCATTCCGTGACGCCGGCGCTGCGCGTTCGCGATCTCTGCAAACGCTATGAGGACCTAACGGCCGTCGACGGCATCTCGCTCGACGTCGAGCGCGGCGATTTCTTCGGTTTTCTCGGCCCGAACGGCGCCGGCAAGACGACCACGATCAACGCCGTCGTCGGCCTTGCGACCATTACCTCGGGGACGATCGAAGTCTTCGGCCACGACAACGTCCGCCACTGGCGCGAGGCGCGCCGTCTCATCGGCCTCTCGCCGCAGGAGTATAACTTCGATCGCTACCTCTCGATCCGCGACGTGCTGATCTATCAGGCTGGCTACTATGGCCTCCGGGGCCCGGCCGTGCGCAAGCGCGCGAGCGACCTGCTCGAGCGCTTCGGCCTCAGTTCGAAAGCAAACGACACCTTCGTGAAGCTTTCAGGTGGCATGAAGCGGCGCTTGACCCTGGCCCGCGCGCTGATTCACGAACCGCAATTGCTGATCTTGGACGAGCCGACCGCCGGGGTCGATGTCGAGTTGCGCATCGAGCTGTGGTCGATGTTGCGCGAACTCAATCTTGGCGGGACGACGATCATCTTGACGACACACTACTTGGAAGAAGCCGAGTCGCTTTGCCGCAACGTCGCGATCATCGAGAGCGGACGGCTCGTGGCCCTCGAGCCGACCGAGAAACTCCTGGCACGGCGCGGCTCGACGACCCTCAGCGTCACGGTCGAGCGGCCCCTCGATCCGATTCCGCCGGTGCTGCTCGCCCGCGGTGCTCGCTACGACCCCGAGACCCGAACCTTGCGTTTCGAAGGCATCGAACCATCGGCGATCGCACCGGCCCTGGCCGAACTGGACGCCCACGGCTACGCGATCGAGAACGTCGATTTCAAGCGCTCGAGCTTGCAGGACGTCTTCCTCGATTTAGTTGGCCACTAATGAACCGCGAAGTGCGATCAGCGTGATAAGAACGGATGTCTGGGGCTTTCGCAATCCGGTCGGCCTGTGGACGCTCGTTAAACGCGAGCTCTTTCGCACGTACAAGGTCATCAACCAGGTTATCTGGCCGCCGATCATCACGACGATCCTTTACGTGCTCGTCTTTGGCCTGGGCCTGGGGAGCCGCGTGCAGAACGTCCAGGGCGTTTCCTATGCGGCGTTCCTGATCCCCGGCCTCATCATGCTGCAGGTGATCGATCAAACGTACGGTGAGTCGTCGAGTTCGCTCTTTCAGGGCCGCTTCATGAATTCGATACAAGAGTTGCTCGTCGCGCCGCTGTCGGCCGTCGAGATGGTTACGGGTTTCGTCCTTGCGGCCGTGCTGCGGGCTCTCTTGATCGCGTTCTTGATCCTGGGCGTCGGCTACGTGATGGTCCACACGCTGCCGCGCGATTGGGCGTTGTACTTCGCGATGACGGTGCTCGTTGCGACGCTGTTCGGCTCGATCGGCATCATCTTCGGCCTGCTCGCGGAGAAGTTCGACCACATCGCCGTTTTCACGACGTTCGTCATTACGCCGCTCGTCTTCGTGGGTGGCGTATTCACGTCGGCGCAGTTTTTGCCGCCGTTCGTGCGCCAAGTCTCACTCTTCAATCCGATGTTCTACATGATCGACGCGTTTCGCTACTCGTTCACCGGGCGCAGCGACGTATCGGTTCCAATTTCGGTCGCAATCGTCACGGCTCTCACCGCCGCCGCGTTGGGAACCGCGCTCCGGATGACGGCCTTGGGCGTCAAGCTGCGGATGTAAGCAGCCGGAACGCGCCGAAGAGTCGCGCATGTCGCGTTTTCTCATCCTGCTCGCCCTCGCCGCGCTTGCGTCGCCGCTCCCGGCTCTCGCGGCCCCGCCGCCCGAACCGGCACCCCTTACGGGCCCGCTCATCGGCGCGCCCGCGCCGGATTTTCGTCTGACGACCATCGACGGCAAGGCGGTCTCGCTCGATAGCTTCCGGGGCAAGACGCTCGTCATTAACGTCTGGGCGACCTGGTGTCCGCCATGCCGCCAAGAGATGCCCGACCTGATCTCGTCGGCGCCGAAACTGATGAAGACCGGGGTCGCGTTCTTAGGCGTCGACGCGACGGAGGAGGCGCCGATCGTGCGGGCCTACGTGGCCGCAAAGGGCGTTCCGTACGATCAAGCGCTCGACCCCGACAAGAGCTTTTCGACCGCCTACGACGTCCAGTATTTTCCCACGACCTACGTCATCGATCCGCAAGGCGTTCTGCGCGCGCGCTACATTGACGTGATCGCACCCGCACAGTTGACGGAGCTCGTCGACGGCGCAAGACAGGGCCGCACCGTCGCGATCGTTTCGCCGCTCCAAGGGAAGATCGATGCGACCCTCGCCGCGGTTCCGCTCGATTTCGGAACCGATCCGGCGACGATCGAGGCGAACGCGAAGAAGGCCGACGCGGCGATTGCGGCGGCCGAGAAAATGCTCGACGATTCCGATGCCGCCAAAGGGAACTCGACGGATATTCTGCGGACGCGAGCCGAAGAAGCGACCCTGCGCGATGCGGCGATCGCCGCGCTTGCGAGCGCCGGCCCGGCGGTCGCCGATCAAGCTCTGTTGCCGCGCCTGCGCGGCGACGCCGCAAACGATCGCGAACAATGGAACGACGCGCTGACGGCATATGCCGCGGCGCTCGCAATCGATCCGAAGAACGAGGACGCCCTCTCCGGTACCGCGATTGCCGCAGCGAGCGAGCATAACTACAAGCTCGTCGTCGATGCCGATACGAAGCTCGCCGCGCTCGAGCCGAACGACGTCGCGAACCTCGTCGACCTGGCGCGCGCGCAAGCCAAAGACGGCAAGCCCGCGGACGCGGTCGCCACCTTCCAGAAAGCGTTCGAGACCGGCCGGCGGAACATCGCTGCCCACCCCGGGAAGGCAAAGGATGTCCGTCTGCTCGCGTGGGCGCATCTCTACGCCGGGCGCAACTTCGCCGCGGCGGGCGATCCGGCCCGCGCACGCGCCGAATTCGATCAGACGATCGCTCTCACCGAGAAGCTTCCGGCCGACGACGAGCGTCACGACATGTATCTGGAGGAATCTCAGGAAGCGATCGTCGCACTCGGGCTCGGCGCACCGGGTAGTGGTGCGCTCGTCTCACTCGCGCCGTGGACCGGCCCGGAGGCCCCGGGCAGCATCCCCAACACGATTAAGTACCGCCTGGTCGTCGCCGATGCCGCGGGACGTGACGTCTCGCTCGTGGCGAGCGACGTCCCGAAGGGTTGGGTCGCATCGTTTTGCAGCGATCGGGTGTGCGCGCCGTTTAAAGTGAAGGTCGCAATCCCTGAGTCGGNNGCGACAGGTGCGGCCCGGACGGCTCGCAAAATCCGCACCGTGGCGTATTTACGACCCCACGTCGCTATCCGTTTTCGATAGGTGTCGGCGGTCGCATTTCCGCGCTTTGCTCTCTCCCGAAAGGGGAACTTCATGGCTCTTGGCCGCCTTCTCAAGCGAGCGGCGCTCGCAGCGCTGGTCGCCCTCCCCTGCGCCCTTTCCGTCTCCGCCGCGGCGGTCATCGGGGCCCCCCACGCCCCGCTTACGATCGCCCCACGCTTCGTCTCGCTTCCGGCGCCGACGACGGCGGTCGACTTCGGGGTGCATCTCGCGCTTCGCAATAGGGCCCAACTCAACCAGCTGCTGGCCCTTCAAACGACGAAAAAATCGCCGCTGTACCATCACTGGCTGACGCCCGCGCAGTTCCGGGCAAGCTTCGGCCCAACACCGGCGACGATCGCGCGGGTCTCCGCATTCCTACGCTCGCAGGGCTTTAGCGTCACGAAAGTTGAGACGCAACTGATCCACGTTCGCGGCAGCGTCGCAACCGTGCAGCGTGCGTTTAAGGTGCACCTTGGCAACGTCCGCGTCTCGGGCCGGACGATCTTGGGTACCCGCGAGCAACTGACCGTACCGGCAGCGCTTTCCAGTGGTGCCGGCGCCACGATCGTCAGCCTCGGCTACCGGCTCCTCCCGCAACCGGATTCACGCGTCGTGAAGCCGCTGAACCGCTATTCGGCGACCGGACCGTATTGGTTCGACGATCTCAAGCAGGCGTACAACTATCCGTCGTACGGCCTGTTCAATGGCGCCGGCGCGACGATCGCCACCGTCGGTTATAGCGACTTCAACAGCGCCGACGCGGCGCAATATTTCGGCCACGAACTCCTGGGTTCGGCGGCGGGGTCACTCGCGCCGGCACCGGTTCCGACGCACCTGGTGTTTCCGCAATCGCTCCCGTTCGACCCGAACGCAGGTACGTCGGACGAAGCCGATCTCGACGTGCAAATGTCGGCCGGTAGCGCCCCGGGAGCGACCGTCATCGGCATCGCGGCTCCGGCGACGGACGCCGAAGGCTTCCTGTACGCGTATTCCTACATCGTCGACAGCAACGCGGCCGACATCGTTTCGACGTCGTACGGCGAGTGCGAGCTGTTCTATCTGCCGCAGTACAACAACGGCGAGAACTTTGTCGACATTCTGTATTCGTACGACGACATGTTCGCGCAGGGAAGCTCGCAAGGCATAACGTTCATCTTCTCGTCGGGCGACAACGCCGGGCTGCCCTGCCCCGACCCCAACTACTTCTACAATGCGGGCGCCGGTGCATCGTATAAGATGTTCCCTGGTACGTCGATTTGGTCCGACGATCCGAACGTCACGAGCGTCGGCGGCACGAACCTCGTTACCGTCCCGAACCCGAATCCGAGCGCGACGCCGCTCGCGGTGACGTCGTCGGCCTACGTCTCGGAGGAAGCGGACGCCGACACGGTTCTCGGCCCGGTCGATCTCTACGGCGAGGGTAATTACCTAACAAACGTGTTCTGGGGTTCGGGCGGCGGTCCGAGCGTAATCTTCGGCGAGCC
This sequence comes from Vulcanimicrobiota bacterium, assembly GCA_003158195.1. Taxonomy (GTDB): domain Bacteria; phylum Vulcanimicrobiota; class Vulcanimicrobiia; order Vulcanimicrobiales; family Vulcanimicrobiaceae; genus Palsibacter; species Palsibacter borealis. The sequence goes on from PMHP01000237.1 coordinate 11,516, forward strand.
CGCGTACCAAGCCGAATCCGGTCTCGTTCCGAGCACCGGACAGCGCTACGACCCCGACATCTCGATGCACATGGGGGGCTGCCCGTTGTACTTCAACGCGCTCACCGGCCGTCAGGTAGCGGAGAAATGCCACCCCGATGACAGTTTTGACATCGCGGTCATCGGCGGTCAAGAAGCCGGGCTGATCGGCACGAGCGCATCGGCGCCCGAATTCGCGGGCCTGCTCGCGGTGCTCGAGCAATCAATCGGCAACGGTACGCCCGGCAGCGGCCGCGTCGGCAACATCAACGACTACCTCTACGGCGTCGCGTCCGATAGCCTAGGGGTGCCGACGAGCTCCGGTGGTCCGTACCACCAGGGCATCCCGGGCTTTAACGGCGTCGTCAGCAACCCGAGCGGTAAGTTGGGCTACAACCAGATCATCGGCCTCGGAACGCCGGATGCCCTGAACCTGTTCTTCGACCCAAGCGATGTACCGGCCGGCAACCCACAGACGGCAACGAATCCCTAGACTCGTCTGACCCGGTAAACGACTCGGAACGTTCAAGCCCCGTATCCGCCAGCGCGGATACGGGGCTTCGCTGCAGCTTAGGCGCGTTTTGTACGCGGATCGATCCGATCGCGAGCTTCTCGTTGGCGTCGCGCTGAACGTCGGCGATTAGATGGGCGTACGTTCCGAGCGTCGTCGCGGCGCTCGTGTGACCGAGGATCGTGCCACTTCGTACAGACGGCGCCGTCCCCCAAAGCGTACCCTCGCTGGAGCGGGCCGGGTGAGCGCGCCCGCGCAATCTGGGTCATTCGACCCCGATGCGCGGCCCGTGCACGTCGCGTCCGTTCATTCCGCGTCTTCATGTGATGCGTGACGTGCTGATGCACATGGAAGACTACGGCGTAGACGCAGGCCACCATGAGAACGTGGGTCGTCGCCAGTCGAGACAGGTAGCCCCAGCAAAGATGAGTTCACGTGGATCAGTGAAGATGACTCCAGACGGGACTAGCTCACTTAGCATCGACATCGCCCTGTCTGCAGCAGAAGCCTTACTCGGTGCGATTCGCGCCATCGCGCCGGGCGCGACTTCCTCCTGACGGTAATGCGTTTTACCGGTAAGCCGTCGCCGATTATGGCGGCCTACGAGCGCGAAACTTCCGCCTTCGGAAACCTTAAAAGCGGCGGCGCTTTGCGGAGGCAGAGGCCGAACCAAATGCCCCCTAAAGAGAGTTTTGCGTCGCTGCTTGGATTGACAACTTTCAATGCAGGCGCTAATATCGAAATGTGCCGATTCAACGATGCTGCCCTGAAGCGGCGGTTTATGACGGGGACCTGACCGATGAAGCAACGCTATTCAAGGCGCTCGCCGATCCGGCGCGTCTCACGATCCTCGCAACGCTCGCTCGGACTGACCACGAGGTCTGCGTCTGCGATTTTACCTCGGGGCTCGAACTCAATCAATCGACGATTTCGCACCACCTCAAGCTGCTCAAAGACGCCGGCCTGGTCGAGTCCGTGCGTCGCGGCACCTGGGGCTACTACTCCCTCGCACCGGATTCGCGCGTTCGTTTGGAGCGAGCGCTCGCGTCGTTGCTTCCCGAGAAGGTCCTCGCATGAAGATGCATCTCAACCTCGCGACGCGCGACCTCAATGAGAGCATCGCGTTCTATCGCATTTTGCTCGTTGCGGAACCGGCGAAGCATTACGACGACTACGCGCTCTTCGTCACGGAGCAGCCCGGCCTCGAGCTAGCCCTCGACCTCGATCCGGAAACGAACGTTCGCGAAGGCGCTCACTACGGCGTCGTCGTCGAGACGCCAGCAGAGGTTGACGCGACGATCGCGCGGTTCAAAGGCGCCGGTTACCCGGTCGACGTTGAAATGGACGAGACGTGCTGTTACGCCGTCCAAAACAAGGTTTGGGCGACCGATCCCGACGGCCGCCGTTGGGAGACGTACTACGTTCTCGCGGAAACGGAAGAACGCGATAATGAGGCGACGACTTGCTGCGGCGGACCGGCGCCCGCGGAAGCAGACACTTGTTGCGTGAAGGATGCAGACGCGAAGGCCGCCGGCGAGTCCGGTTGCGGATGCGGGTCGAACACGGCTGGAAAAGAATCCGCGGTCCTAGCGTGAACCTCGCGCGCCGCGCGACAGCGGAAGCGGTCGGAACGGCGCTACTGCTCGCCGCGGTGGTCGGCTCGGGCATCATGGCCGAACGGCTCGCCGGCGGGGACGTCGCGATCGCGCTGCTCGCAAATGCTATAGCGACCGGCGGTGCGCTCGTCGCGATCATCCTCGCGTTTGGGCCGGTTTCCGGCGCGCACCTGAACCCCGCGGTGACGATCGCCGATGCCTGGCAGCGGGGCATTGCTTGGCGCGACGTTCCAGCCTGCGACCTTCGGATTATTGGCCGTGATTTGGGGCTGCGCTCGATCGAAGCCCGCGTCGACGCCGTTCGCCGTCGCGGCCTACATCGTGGGCGCGTATTGGTTCACGTCGTCGACGTCGTTTGCAAACCCCGCCGTCACGATCGCGCGATCGTTGAGTGACACGTTCGCCGGCATCCGTCCTATCGACGTCGCCCCTTTCGTCGCGATGCAGCTCGCCGGAGCGGCGGCGGCGACCGCGCTCTTTGCTTGGTTCAGTCCAACGGCGCGGCGAGCGGCCGAGGCCGTTCTTACCCCGCATTTCTCGTCTTCGGAGGCTCAAGATGTACGCGGCCAACGCCCCGAGCTCGCTGCGCGTTCGTGATGCCCGCGCATCGGATCTTGCGGCGATCCGCGAGATCTACAACCAGGGCATCGTCGACCGCATTGCGACCCTGGATGAGAATCCGAAATCCGAGGCGGATATCAATGAATGGTTAGACCAACACGGCGACCGTTACGCAATTGTCGTCGCGCAACGCGGAGAAGAAGTCGTTGGGTGGGCCTCACTGGATCCATACTCGCATCGCTGCGCTTACCGCGACGTCGCGGACCTCTCCGTATATGTCGAGCGCCCTGCGCGCGGTACCGGCGTCGGGACGGCGCTGTTGCGCGAGATTGAAGCGCGCGCCCGTCGCGCCCAGTTCCACAAAATCGTGCTCTTCGCGCTCGCTCAAAACGACGCGGGACGGCGACTCTATCGCAAAATCGGATATCGGGACGTCGGCGTCTTCAAGGAGCAAGGTCGCCTTGACGGCCGATTCGTCGACGTCGTCGCAATGGAAAAACTGCTAAAGCTGCTGGTGTTGTTCGTCTGCAAACACAACACGGGGCGCAGCCAAATGGCGGAGGTTTTTCTGCGACTTTTCGTCGGTGACGACGTGGAAGTCATTTCCGCCGGCACGATCGCGGCCGATCGCCCGGACCCCGGCGTCGTCGCAGCCATGGCCGAGGTCGAGATCGATGTTTCAGGCGCGCGGCCGAAGCTCATCGATCCCGCGCTCGTCGCTCGAGCGGACCGGATCATCACGATGGGTTGCGACGTCGAGGGCGTGCCGCGCGTTGACGACGATTGGGGGTTGCCCGATCCAAAAGGGCAATCGCCCGAACGGGTGCGCGAGATACGCGACTTAGTGCTAGCGAAGGCGAGAAGACTCGCGGAAGAACTCGGCGCGCAGCGGACGTAAAGAAGGCGTTTCCATCGATCGGGAGCTACGCAGGTCGTTCAACGAATTACTAGATGAGGGGCAATAGCGGTTGCCGATGCCGCTAATGGGGGACAAGGTGCCCATTTCGCACCTTGGATCCATGAGAAAGCGGGCGCCGATGACTTCCGCGATGATGCGCACCGAATGTACCGCTAATGCGAAATTGGTTCGTGGCGATGATCGTCGTTCTAACCATCGCGATCGGTGGGAGCGCACTCGGCTTGAACGCCAGCGCGCGTGCGCAGGCTGAACATAGAGTTACGCTTCAAACTTCGCTCGACTTGACCCGTTCATCGAACTTACGGATCGCTGCAGACATGAAGAAATTTGCCGACGACGACGACAAGGTTGACGCGAGTCGTGACAAGGCAGTAGCGGCCGGTAACCGACGCCACGATACGGACGATGCTGCGATAGGAGAATCTCAAGCAAAGATAGAGCTGAGCGCCGTCACCAAAATGAGGACTGAGTGGGCGTGACGATCGATGACATTGGACGAGTTTGTGACGACGTTGAGTCTCGTTCTTGGAACGATGACGCCCGGCGGTGCAGGCATGACGTCGCCGTATACGCTGCTGCGCGTGCGGACGAAGAACGACTGTGGTTCACGGGATTGAGGACGTAGTCGACGTGTTTCGAGCGCAGGATCGCGACGAAACGCCTGACGATGATATTCGTCGGTATTTCGATGACGCCAGCGCTGCGAGTGATCGCGGCGACCAAGCGGACGCTGCCATCGCGCATGACTTTACCGAGATCGACAGGCGACAAACCGCAGAGTACGACGCGAAGGTCGCCGTCCTGAAAGCCGCGTCCTAACTAGATTCAGCTTCAGCGGCCCCCCCGGCAGAACGGGCGCCGCTTGTTTCACGCCCATTCTCGGCGCTCATAGCGCGCAATTCTGCGTTGTCAGAACATCCACTCTCAGCGGCGCTGGCGGCATGAAAAACTCCGGTAACACGCGTCGGCGCCCCGCGTACTTCTCAAGCTTCGCCGCCTCCGAGTCGCCGAGCCAACAGTGTGCGATCCCGAGCGAACCGATCATGGGCCTCGGCTGTTTCGTTAAGTGATACCCTTGGCAACCGAGGAACGAACGTCGTATGAGCTTGCCGTTTCTGACCCGGACCGTCCGTCTTCTAAGGCATTGATAGACGAATACGATCCTGCCATCTTCCTCGGACACTTGGTCCGCCATATCCCAGGCGGCTGCAGCTGAATCGAAGCGTACCTTCCAGCGAAGTGTACGCGTGCACCACTCGTATCCGCGGCTCGTAACGAGCGTCGGAAAATGAGCCTGTCGCACTAGCAATCCGCTCCAGCGGGATCGTGAGACCGGTTCATTTTTCAAGGTTACAGGAACGGGATGCCACGCGTGTGGCACAGCGGAAAGACCGCTCTTGCGGTTGCAAAGCGGTAGCAGTCCCCTCCAACCGACCCCAAGCGCCGACGACCCGGCTCGACCTATGAAAGCCTGCCCAAGGCGTTCGCGGCCGGTGCCGACCGCCGGCAACTCTAGAAAAACGGGTTGTGCGCTTTCTCTTGCGCGACCGTCGATGGGGGGCCGTGACCGGGCATGAGGACGGTGGCGTCGTCGAGGCTGAAGATCTTCGTGCGGACGCTGTCGAGAATATCGCGGTAGGTGCTAATGTTGCCGAACGCTCCGCCCACGCTGCCCGCGAAGAGTGTGTCGCCGGTGAATAGCGTCGAACGAAAGAGGTAACAGGCCGAACCGTCGGTGTGCCCCGGCGTGTGCAGCATGCGAATCGTCGCGTTGTCGCCGAACGGCAGTTCTTCGCCGTCGACGACCGGGAGCGCGATCTGCGCCAAGTCGCCGATCGCGGCGACGTCCTGCTTGTGCATCACGATCGTCGCTTGCGGGTACGCACGCGCGACGTCGGCGGTCGCGTCGCAGTGATCCGCATGTTTGTGAGTGATGAGGATGTAGCGCAGCGTGTACGGTCCCTCGTTAATCGCGCGCATCAAGTTGGCCGGGATTCCGGCCGGATCGATCAGCGCCGCCGTCTTCCCGTCGTCGAGAAAGAACAGATACCCGTTGGACGGGTGGGGGTCTTGCGGATGATGGCGCACGTCGGGCGGAAGCGCGACGTGCGGCTCCCAGCGCCGCGCCGCCGCATCGGCCAGTTTTCCGGGATCGAGCTGTAAGACACGCGCGATCGCGCGGGCCGCGTCCTCATCCGGAACGCGCTTGCCGTCCTCCCAGGCCTTGAGGTCTTCGAGCGGAAGGCCGGTCGCGGCGCCGATCGCGGCGTTATCGATCCGGTTCCCGCGCTTGGCCTTGCGTACGATGTCGACGAATTCGTCTTCAAGCATGGAGTCTAAGCGGTTACCGCGGCGCAACCGGGGACCCTGCCGGGTCGGTTGAATGGCCCGGTATGGAACGGCTCATCATCATCGGCTCGGGACCGGCCGGCCTCACGGCTGCGGTCTACGCCGCGCGGGCGAACCTCGCGCCGCTGGTGCTCGCGGGCCATCAATACGGCGGCCAGCTGATGCTCACGACGGAGGTCGAGAACTACCCCGGGTTCCCAAACGGCATCCTGGGGCCCGAGCTGATGGAGGCGTTCCGCGCCCAGGCCGAACGCTTCGGCGCGAAGATCGAGAACGTCGATGTGACCCGAGTTGACTTCTCGGTTCGGCCGCTGCGCGTCTGGGCCGGCGATGAGGAATACGCGGCCGAGAGCGTGATCGTTGCGACGGGCGCGAGCGCTCGCTGGCTCAATATCCCGGGCGAAGTGCACCTGCGCGGCCGCGGCGTCTCGACCTGCGCGACGTGCGACGGCGCGTTCTTCAAAGATCGGCACATCGTTGTCGTCGGCGGCGGCGATTCGGCGATGGAAGAAGCGCTCTTTCTGACGCGCTTCGGCTCGAAGATTACCGTCATCCACCGCCGCGACACGCTTCGCGCGAGCAAGATCATGGCGGATCGCGCGCTCGCACACCCGAAGATCGCGTTCATTTGGAACACGGCCGTCGTCGAAGCGAAAGGCGAATTTCATCTCCAGGGGCTCGTCCTCGAAGATCTCGTAACGGGCGAGCGCAGAGACTTCGCGGCCGACGCCGTCTTCATCGCGATCGGTCACGATCCGAACACGGAGATATTCGCGGGCCAGCTCGAACTCGACAAGGCCGGGTACATCGTTTCGCCCGACGGCGTGCGCACGAAGGTGCCGGGCGTCTTCGTCGGCGGCGACGTCTACGACATTCGCTACAAGCAGGCCGTCACGGCCGCCGGCATGGGCTGTAAAGCCTCGCTCGAGGCCGAGAAGTATCTCGAAGAACGGGACGCGGAGCGGGCCTTAAGCCTTCGCGGTTAACGCGCCGAGAATCTCGTCGGTCGACGGTGTGCCGCGTTTGTAGAACGCGATCGTTCCGTCGCTTCCGATGCCGGCGACCGTCCGATTGATGAACTTGAGCAAGCCGAGGGAGGTGACGGCGTCGTACGCCGACGCGACGCGCAGCGAGGGATCGACGAGCAGCGGGGCCGTGAGGTTGTGTTTCTCGATGAAGCGCTGGTGCGAGGCCGCTCCGCCGTTGTTCACGCCGTAGACGCTCACGCCGGCCTCGGTGTAGCGCGGCGCATCGTTGCGCACGGCGCAGAGTTGTGCCGTGCACCCGGGCGTATTGTCCATCGGATAAAAGATCAGGACAACCGGGCCTTTCTTACGGGCCTCCTCGAGCGAAACGGTCTCACCTTTTTCGGTTTGCAGGGAGAAATCGGGGGCGGGATCGCCGACGTTTATTTTGGCCATGGGCCTGCCCTACGGAGTCGGTTTCTGTTTCCCTGTTCGAGCGCCGAGCAGCGCGGCAAATGTTGCATCGATCGTCTCGTAGCGGAACGCGTAGCCGGTCGCAAGCGTGCGCGCAGATACGACCCGCTGTCCTTCGGTCGCAATGAGCGCTGCTTCGCCCAGGAGCAGTCGCACGCCGAAAGCGGGCGCGGGGAGAAGCGCCGGCCGGTGCAACGCCGCGCCGAGCGCGCGCGTGAACTCCGCGTTACGCACCGCGTTCGGTGCGGCACCGTTCAGAACGCCCGAAGTACCGTCAATCGCGTGCAGGTAGATTCCGACGAGATCGTCGATCGCTATCCACGAATACCACTGACGTCCGCTGGCGACGATTCCGCCCGCACCCAGCTTGAAAAGCGGAAGGAGCGCCGCGAGCGCGCCGCCGTCGGTCCCGAGCGCGAGCCCGGTGCGGATCTTCGCGACGCGCATCCCAAGGGCCGACGCGCGATCCGCGGTGGCCTCCCAAGCGACGCAGACGCCTGCGAGAAAATCCTCGCCGGGTCCGCTCGACTCATCGAACGTTGCCGTCTCGGAGGAACCGTAATAGCCGACCGCGGAGGCGGAGACGTACCCGCTCGGCGGGCGGGCGAGCGCTCCGAGTGCGTCGATGAATGCGGCGCCGGCGTCGACGCGGCTCGCGCGGATGCGCGCCTTGACGGCCGGCGTCCAGCGCTGCGCGACCGGCTCGCCCGCGAGATTTACGACGGCATCGACACCCTCGCAGGCGCGCGCGGCCGCGGCCGGATCGCGCAGCGACCCGACGCTAACACGGTCGCCGCGTGCGCGTAAAGCGGTGCACAAATGGCGCCCGACGAATCCCGATGCGCCGATGACCGTAACGTTCACCGGCCGTCCCTGTTCTTTTCTTCATGGATGGTGTCAGTTGGGAGGCCTCGTGCGTTCCGAGGATAATGATATGCCGTCGATTCGGATGGGCACGGATCGCCCCAGAAAAGATCGATTCCGGTGAGGCGACCGTGAACGACTCGTACATCCTGCTGATCGAAGACCGCGGCGAAGACGTCGAGCTGACGTTGCGCGCCTTCGAGAAAACCGGGGTCACCAATCGGATCGAGGTCGTTCACGATGCCGTCGAGGCGCTGGATTTTCTTCAAGGGGTCCATCCTTTAGCGGGGCGGAACAACGGCGAGGCCCCGGCGATGATTCTGCTGGACATCAATTTGCCCAGAATGAGCGGCGTCCAACTTCTGAAGGAGATCCGCCGGCTAGACAAGATGCGGTACGTGCCCGTCATCATGATAACGTCGTCGAATGAAGAGCGGGATCTCAAAGCGAGTTACGACGCCGGGGCCAACAGCTACATTCGCAAACCGGTATCGTCGAACGATTTCGGCGCCTTGATCTACCGTCTTTGCGCTTACTGGCTGCAAGCAAACGAGCCCCCGCCATCGCTGACGAAATTCTAGCGACAGTCTTCCTGGAGGTAGGTGTGGACGCGCCCTCGACCAAGGAGTCGATTCAGCCAACGATCGACGCGCTTAACGCAGCGTGGAACCGCGGAGACGGAGAAGCATTCGCGGCCCAGTGCACCGCGGACGTCGATTTCATCAATTTGCTTGGGATGCACGTAAAAGGCCGGGCGGCCGTGACCGGATTGCACGAAACCATTTTTAAGGGCCCTTTTGCCGGGAGCACGCTTGAGTTTTCGATCGAACACGTTCGCGTGGTTTCGAACGACGCCGTCGTAGCGATCGTGCCCGGCGACCTGGAAATCCCGTCGGGGCCGGTCAAAGGCCACCTCAAAACGGTCGCGACCGCGCTATTCGTCCGCGAAGGATCCGAGTGGCACGTTGCGAGCTTTCAAAACACGAAACGGGAAGCGACGGAGCCGAACTTTACCCGGGTGATGGTCGAGACGGTCTCCGAGAAGCAACCATAAAAGCGTTGCCCTAGATGCCGCCGACGTAGCGTCCCGGCGCGAGCGTGCCGTTTGGATCGAAACGGCTCTTGAGGGTCCGCATCAGGGGAAGTGAGGCGGCCGGCGCGCCCCAGGCGTCGAGACCGGCCCGCAGCTTTTCGGGTGCGACCAAGATTCGCGCTTCGGCAAGCGCGGTGCGGCGTTCGCCGTCAAATAATTTCGCGCGCGTGGCGAAGTCGGCGACCAGCCGCGCCGAGAGACGCGCGATGACGTCGCCCGTGCGAACGTCCTCGATCGTCTCGAGCGTGAGCCGGTTCGCGCGCGCGACCCGCGCGAACGCATCGATACGCGGCGTCGTGTCGCTCGGAAGCCCCAGGCTGCGGTACGTCATCGAGCGCGAGCCGAGGGTTTCGACATACGCATCGAGGACGCGCGCAAACGCGAAGCCGGCCTCGCGATCGATCAAGCGCGTCTGCGGAACGCCGGCCGCACCGAGCGCGGAGCGCAGTTCGCGCGTCGCCGCGTCGACGGTACGCTCCGAGCCTTCCAAGAGCAGCACGAGGCATCCATCGACGCCGCTTGGTGCATCGATTTCCTTGGCGAAGCCGGTAACGATCAGCGCCGCTGCCGGCTCGGTTGCGAGTGCCGCGATATTCGCGGTCGTACGAGCGCGGCTTCCTTCCGGAAGCGGAGCGACGGCGAGCCGGCGCACGCTCGGCAGCGGCAGCGTTTTGAAGTTCGCTTGGCCGATCGCCGCGAGCGTTCCGAGGGAGCCGACGTACAACTTCGAGAGGTCGTAGCCGGTGACGTTCTTGACGACCATCCCGCCGGCTTTGGCAATCGTTCCGTCGGCAAGCGCAACGATCGTGCCGATGACGAAATCGCGCGCCCGGCCGTAGGTTGCCCGGCGCGGCCCGAGCCAGCCGCTTGCCAGGGTGCCGCCGATCGTCGCTGCAGCCGCCCGCGGCGCATCCAGCGGCACGAATTGGCCGCAAGCCGCCAAGACCGCATCGAGGGTCGCGACGCGGCAGCCGGCTTCGAGTGCGATCGTGAGGTCGCGCGGTTCGTGTTCGATCACGCGGTCAAGGCGCGTGCAGTCGATCGCAACGTCGTAGCGCTTGGGAACCGCTCCAAGCCCCTGCAAGGTGCGGCCCCCAAAAAGCACGGCTGCGCGGCCGGTTTCGTTGCACGCGCGAAGAAGCGCGGCAAGCTCGGCGAGCGTTGCCGGCGTTTCGACGTCGCCCGGCAGATGTGTGCCGAGCGCGTAGAGTTTCGCGCTCACGCGTGGGAAAGGGTCGGGGACGGCGTTCGAACCTCGCCGCAGACGGCGCCGCTCGGAAAGATCTTGTCCGGATTGAATCCGCGCGCCGGATCGAAAGCGCCGCGCAGGCGCTCCATCGTCGCGATGTCGTCGGCGGAAAAGACCAGCGGCAGGGTCTCGCGTTTTTCGTAGCCGATTCCGTGCTCGCCGCTGATCGTGCCGCCGAGGTCGATGCATGCAGCCAGGATGTCGTGGCCGGCGGCGACGACCGCGTCGAGTTGGCGCTGTTCGCGACGATCGAAGATCAGCAGTGGGTGCAGGTTGCCGTCGCCGGCGTGAAACACGTTGCCGACCGGTAGGCGGTGCTCGCGCGCGATCGCCTCGACGCGCGCGATCGCCTGCGGAAGGCGCGTGCGCGGCACGGTCGCATCTTGGATGTAGTAGTTCGGCGCGATCCGTCCGAGCGCGCCGGCCGCGCCTTTGCGCGCCGCCCAGAGTGCCTCGCGTTCGCGCGCGCTCGAAGCGGAACGCCAGGCGAGCGTGCCGCAGTCGCGCGCCAGCGCTGCGATCGCGCGTTCGCTTGCCTCGACGTCAGGGCTCTCGCCCGCGACCTCGACCAGCAGTACGGCGCCCGCTTCCTGCGGATAGCCGGCACGATAGTGCGCCTCGACCGCGCGGACGATCGTGCGATCCATGATCTCGAGAGCGGTTGCCGCGATGCCCGCCGCAACGATCGACGAAACGCATTCCGACGCCGCTTCGACGCCGTCGAAAGCCGCGACGCAGACCCGTACCGCTCGCGGGGTCCGCAGCAGCCGCAGTTCGAGCGCCGTCAGAATGCCGAGCGTTCCTTCGCTTCCGACGAGGACACCCGTGATGTCGTAACCCGCATCGTCGATCGTGACCCACGTAATGTCGCCCGCCTCATCGACGAACTCGAGGCCGATAACGTGTGCGCTCATCGAGCCATAGGCGAACGCGTGGGGGCCGCCCGCATTGGTCGCAGCATTGCCGCCGAGCATCGAAATCCGTTGGCTCGACGGATCGGGACCGAAGAAGAGGCCATCCGGCGCGGCGGCGCGCGAAAGGTCGAGGTTGATGACGCCGGGTTGCACGCGCGCGATGCGGTTGCGGGCGTCGAGCGACAAGATCCGATTCATCCGCGCAAGCGAGAGGACGACACCGCCGGTGACTGGGACGGCGCCGCCGCACAGACCGGTCCCCGCGCCGCGCGCGACGATCGGTTCGCCGTGCGCGCGCGCGATTCGCACAACCGCCGCGACCTCGTGCGCGTCGCGCGGCAACGCCGCCGCAACCGGCAGCCGCGCGTCGCTATACGCATCGAACGCGTACGCCGCAAGATCTTCGGGCGCCGTCAGAACACCCCCAGGCCCGAGCGCGAGCGTCAGTTCATCCCGCAACCGGTCCGCGGCCACAGTCAACACAGGATGCGCTTAGGACGTCGCGCCAGGGAGTCCTATCATAAACGCGCCGCGAAGCGGCGCACGCGCGTAGGCGCGGGGTCAAGCGCCGTCACGCGCGCGGTGGTTCGCTCGTGGAAAGGCGCGGGAGTCCGCGCCGGGGGTTTGGGGGGTTACCCCCCATATAAGAGATACCGCTCGCGCAAAGTAATGAACGCGCGCGTAGCGGGCTCCCACTCGGCGAGGATTTCCTCGGCGCCGAGGCCGCTTTCGAGGCCTTTGCGCAACGTGTCCGTGCCCCAGTCGCGATCGAGGGCGGCCGGGCTTGGGATCGAGATCGCGCGTTCGTCGAGTCGGCGGATCGCAACGAGCAGCTCGACGGCGGTGCGTACGGCCCGGAACGCGCGCGGATCGACGACGATGAGTTCGACCCCGGTGAGCGTCTTGCCGGCCCAGAAACCCGAGAACGGCGACCAGGCGGCGGAGCGAAAGTGCACGCCGGGAAGCGAGCGCGCGTTGAGCGAGGCCGCCAGTTTTTCGCCGTCGAGCTGGTAGGCGCCGGCGTACCTGAACGGCTTGCTGTACCCGGTGCCGTTGTTGACGCCGGCCGAATCGATCAGTCCGGTTGCCGGATAGACGAGGGTCGTATCCCATTCGGGAATGTTCGGCGAACTCTGCACCCACTGGAGCCCCGTATCGGGCCAGAGCATGTCGCGCGTGTAGTTCGCCATCGCGATCACGCGCAAGGAGCAGCCGATACCGAAATGGTCGTTGTACATCTGCGCGAGTTCCCCGACGGTCATGCCGTGGCGAATCGGGAGCGGATAGAGACCGGTGAACGAGGCGAAGCGCGGATCGAGCACCGGCCCCTCAACGACGGTGCCGCCGATCGGGTTCGGGCGGTCGAGCACCCAAACGGTCTTGTGGTTGCTCTTCGCCGCCGTCATGACGTACGCGAGCGTCGAGATGTACGTATACGCGCGATCGCCGACGTCTTGAATGTCGAACAAGATGACCTCGACNNCGGTCGCCGCGCAGGCCGTGCTCCGGAGCGTAGATCGCGCGCATCTCGATCTCGGGATTACGGTGGATTGCATCGACGATCGTTTCGAGTTCGGATGTGACCCCGGTCTGATTGGTCACGACGCCGACCCTGCGCCCGTGCAAGTCGTGCCAGGCGTCGCTTGCGAACGCGTCGTCGCCCAGCCGCACGTTCGCCACGGGTAAGGGCGCCGCCACGGCCGCCCGCGGGTCGAACAGCGCGCCCGCGGCACCCGACGCAAGCGCGAGAAAGTCGCTGCGCCTCACCGTTAAACGAACTCGGGCGTTGCGGTGGCGGGGATCAAGCCCCTGGCCGCGGCCAATTCGAAGAGCGTCGCGACCGCCGCGATCCCGGCGTCGCCGATGTCGACCGAATACTCGTTGACGTAGAGACCGATGTGCGCGCGCATCACGCCTTCGTCCATCTCGAAAGCGTGCGCGCGTACGTACGGCGCGACGGCAGCATCGTGCGCGCGAGCGAACGCGAGGCTCTCGCGGATCGTTTCGTCGATTTGCCGGGCCGCGCTCGCTGGAACGTCGCGCCGGACGAGGATCGCGCCGAGCGGAATCGGGTGGCCCGTCTCGGCTTCCCACCACGCGCCGAGATCCGCGACTTCGGCGAGGCCGGAAGCACGGTAGGTGAAACGCGATTCGTGGATGATGAGACCGGCGTCGACGTTGCCTTGCGCGACCGCACTGACGATTTCGTCGAAGCGCATCACAAAGACGTCGATCGGCCGCCCGAACGCGAGCCGCAACAAGAGGAACGCGGTCGTCATCTCGCCTGGAATCGCGATTCGCACGTGGCGCTGCAAGTCGGTAAGCGCGGGGACGCTTCCGTCCGGCCGCGGCTTCGCGACGACGAGCGGACCGCAGCCGCGCCCGAGCGCCCCGCCCGCGCGCAGGATTCGATAGTTCTCGATCAGGTAGGGAATCGCGCCGTAGCTCACTTTCGTCAGCGCGAAGCGCCCCTGCCGCGCGGCGACGTTCAGCGCTTCGACGTCGTCGAGCACGACGTTAACCGGCGGCGCCCCGGGCAACATCCCGCGCGTCCACGCGGCGAAGATATACGTATCGTTCGGGCACGGCGAATAGGCGAGCGAAAGCGTGTCGAGTTCCGTCATTTACTGTTGCTTGCTGAGTTCGACCGCGTCGTCCCCCGTCCAGGAACCGTCAGAGAGCTGCTCCTCGTCGTAGATGCCGAACGTTCGCGCGTCCTTGTGAATGATCGTGATGCGGCGGCGATACTGGCGGCCGATCGCAAACGAATAGTTGCTCGTGAATTCGATCGTATTCCCGTGCCAGCCGCGCTCGGAAGTCCAAATCCCGTACTCGGGGGTCGAACTGAAGCGGACCAGTATCCAATGCGCTGCGAACGGATCGTAGGTGATGTAGAAGTAGTCGCTCGCTTTGCCGTCCGCTCCGAAGATCCAGCGGCCCTTCATCGTCTGCGCGAAAACGTAGGTGTTGATTCCCAGATCGATCTGCCGGCCGTCGCCGATTTCCTCGACGTTATGGGCGCGCCACGTTCCCGTAAGCCATCCGAATTCCGAGAGCTGCCTGATCGGGCGATGCAGAATCCCTTCCACGTTGGGATCGACGAGCGACTGCGGTACCGTGGGCTGGTACGGTACGAGGGGGCGCGGTGTCGGCCGTTGGGTTGGAATCGGTGCCGCCGGCGGCATGGCGGCGCTCGCGGCGGTCAGCTCCGGCGTCGGGCTTGGCGTTTCGCGCGCCTTGGCGCCCTTGTGCCGGGCGTCGGGCGAGGGCGCGGGCGTTTCAGTCGGCGAGGGCGTCGGGGCCGGCGTCGCTTTCGCTTTGCCGCGTTTCGGCTTGGGGGTCGGTGTGGGTACCTGCGAGGTCGCGGGACCTTCTTGCAGCTCGATCAGCGCCGATGCCGTCGGCTCCGGAGAGTCCTGCGCGGCGACGGCGGAGCCGCCGAGCGGTGGCCAATGCACGCCGGCGACCAGGACGACGGCGGCAAGAAACGTGGCGAGCGCGGGACGATTCAACGCGAGAGACTCCTAAGCGACCAGACGTTCCAGAACCGCGTCGAGCGCGGCTGCGGCGGCGCGCGCGCCGGCCACAAAGTCCCATTCGGCGCGGGCGCGACTGCCGACGTAGTTGGAAACGCCGCGGACCTCGAGGGCGGGAACTCGTGCCACCGCTGCGGCTCGCAAGACGGAGAACCCTTCCATCGATTCGAGGTCGGCTCCGTAGCGCTGCGAGAGGCGGGCAGCGGTCGCGTCGGTCGTGGTCACGCTTGCAACGGTGACCCCCGTACCCTGGCGTAAACCGAGCGTCGAGCAGCGAAGCACCAGTTCCGGATCGGCCGCCGCCCGTTCGACGAGCGTTGCGCCGCCGGGCAGCGCGAGCTCTCCGCCGCCCTCGAGTCCGAGATCGGCCAGCGATTCGCCGGTTACGAGCAGCGCTTCGCCGATCCGAGCGCGTTCACGGAACGCGCCGGCTATTCCGGCGTTGACGACGGCGTCGTAGTTGCGCCGCGCGAGCGCACTTGCCGTAGCGATCGCCGCCTCGACCGGGCCGACGCCGCCCGCCGCGATCTCGACGCCGTCGCGCCGCGTAACGTATTTCAATTCCGGCATCAGTGCGCAAATCACGAGAATCACGTGCTACGGCACGCCGATGAATTTGTGCGTTTGCAGACCGAGGCGAAACGTCTGGGGACGGGCCTTCGCCGCCGCCAGCGCCAGCTCGACGTTTGCCGGTTTGTTGCCTTCGGGTTGGAGAAACGTCGGGATCGCGCGCCCCGCAAACGCGGCGAGCCATTCGTCGGGGACGCGTCCGTCGACGATCAGCTTGATTTCGTTCGCGCGGGCGGCCATCGCCGGCGCGAGGCGTTCCTTCGGCGAGACCGTCAGCCAGACGTCGTCCGCCAACGCGACCTCGACCGTACCGTTCGATTCGATGTGCACGCGACGCCCGTCGGCGCGCAGCGCGTCGATCAGTGCAGAGCTCTCGCGTTGCGCGAGCGGCTCTCCGCCGGTGAGTACGACCATCGGGCACTCTCCCCCAAGCGCGCGCACCGCCGCGACGATCTGGGTCACCGATGCGAACGACTTGATGCTGTAATCGGTATCGCAGAAGCGGCAGTTGAGATTGCAGCCGCCCAGTCGCACGAAGACCGCCGGCGTGCCGGTCCAGGCACCCTCGCCCTGAACGCTGTAGAAGATCTCAGCGAGTGCGAGCATCTTCGGCGCGCACGACCGCGCATGCGGTCGGAGTCTCCCAGACGACGATTTCGGCGAGCTGCGGCAGCTCGACCGCGAGGACGTGCCAGATCCAGAGCGCGATGTGCTCGGCCGTCGGATTGGGCATCACGTCGTTGAGCGACGCGTGATCGAGCCGCTCGACGACGAGCGGCCGAACCAGGGCGGAGATGTCGTCAAAATCGACGACCATCCCTTGGGCCGGGCCGCTAGGCTGAAGGGGCCCCGAGACGGCGACCTCGAGACGGTACGAGTGTCCGTGAAGCCGAGAGCATTTTCCCGGGTGATGCGGCAGCACGTGCGCCGCTTCGAAACGAAAGTGTTTGCGGATGAGCACCGGCAAAGGGGTTCGCCGCGTCGCTAGAGGTCGCCCGTCGGTCCCATCCCTTCCAGACGCTTCTTGAGATCGGAGAGGAACGCGTTTGAGGCGGTTCCGTCGATAACGCGGTGGTCGAGCGAGAGGCAGACGTTCATCATCGACCGGATCGCGATCGCGTCGGCGACGACGACCGGGCGCTTGACAATCGCTTCCATCGTGACGATCGCGGCTTGACCGCCGTTGATGATCGGCTTGGAGAGGACGGACCCGTTGGCCCCGGTGTTGTTGACGGTGAACGTTCCGCCGCTGAGGTCATCGAGGGCGAGTTTGCCCGCTCGGGCCTTCTCGACGAGCTTCCCCGCGGCGATCGCGAGCCCCGCGATCGAAAGGGTATCGGCGTCGCGGATCACGGGGACGACGAGATTGGATTCCATCCCGATCGCAATCCCGATGTTGTAATCTTTCTCGACGTAAATGCCGTCGCCGGTGAAGCGCGCATTGAGCAGCGGATGTTTCTTGAGCGACGCGACGACTGCGTGGATGAAGAACGGCAGTAAGGTGAGCGGGTACCCTTTCTCTTGTTGAAAACGGTCCTTTAGCTTCGCGCGCCAGGACCACACATTGCTGACGTCGACCTCGACCATCGTCCAAGCGTGCGGCGCGGTGCGCTTCGATTCGAGCATGCGCTGCGCGATGATCTTGCGCGCTTGGGTCAGCGGGATCAAGCTGCCCGGCCGTGCCTGCTCGTACGACGACCCTTTCGCGGGGGTCGCGCGTGACTGCGGTGCCGTGTATTCGGCGTTGTCGGCCGAGATCGTCGCCGCGACGCCGGCGCTGGGACCCGCTTTGGCCGCGGCGAGGATGTCGTTGGCAGTGACGCGACCATGGTCGCCGCTGCCGCGGACGGTGCCGATGTCGACCTGATGCTCGCGCGCCAAACGCCGCACGGCGGGCGACACGCGCGCGCCCGAGCCCGCGGCCGTCGCACCGTTGGTTGCGGTGGACGGCGCCGGTGCACCGTTCCCGCCGCTGGGCGGCGGCGCCGTAAACGACGTGCCGGAGAGTCCGACGTTGCCGCCCGGGACCGGGTCGTCGGCGGCTTGCCGATTGGCTTCGGCGTGCGAGGGGTGCGCGGCTGCGACGACCTCCGATGGTGAAGCGCTGCCCTGCGGTGCGGGGATCGCTTCTGCGCCGACTTCGTCGATGATCGCGATCGGCGTACCGGTGGGAACCGTCTCGCCTTCCTTGACCATCAGTTCGCGAATCACGCCGGTCACCGGTGCCGGAACCTCGGCGTTGACCTTGTCGGTCGACACTTCGACGAATGCTTCGTACTTCTCGACCGAGTCGCCGACGTTCTTGAGCCACTGCGCGACGGTCCCTTCGGTGACCGTTTCGCCCAGCTGCGGCATCGTAATCGTCGTGGCCATCGTTTAGAACTGCACCATTTCGCGCATCGCCTCGGCCATGCGATCGGTCGAAATCATGAATTCCTC